>DAOQTN010000436.1:0-2935 GCA_035340555.1 Anaerolineaceae bacterium
TAAGACCCATGCCAGACCCCAAAGATATTCTCGGCAGTATTTCCGGCGGGCATGTGCTGGATGTCGCCACCGGCAGCGGCGGCTTTATCCATTTCCTTTTGGCTGGTTTGTGCGATTACTCCGAAATCATCGGTGTTGATGCCAATCCGCGCGTCGCTGAAGCCTTTGCCACTGCCTTCAAAGACCATCCCGCCATTCGTTTTGTCCAGATGGATGCCCACAATCTGGATTTTGCCCCCGCTGCGTTTGATACCGTTTGTATCTCCAACTCGCTCCACCATTTTGAACACCCCAGCCACATCCTGCAGCAGATGAAGCGCGTTTTACGTCCTGGTGGGCGTTTGATCCTGGCTGAAATGTATTGCGATGGGCAAACCGAAACCCAGCTCACTCACGTTCATCTGCACCACTGGTGGGCTGCGGTGGATCGTGCCGTGGGTGACCACATTCACTTCGAAACCTACTCCCGCCAGGAACTGATTGACCTGTTCAATACCCAAGAACTGGAAGAAGTCTCCCTGTTTGATATTTCTGATACCACCGAGGATCCCAAAGCGCCTGAGGTCATCGCCGAGCTCGAAGCCGTGATTGACCGTTACATCCAGCGCGCTTCCGCCCACCCCGAGCTGCAATCCCGCGGTGAAGCCCTGCGCCGGCGCGTCCACCAGATCGGCTTTCACAGCGCCACCACAGTGGTGGCGGTGGGCCGTAAACCGGTTGTGTAAGGAGCTTTCTGTGCAGGATCTTTCAATGACGTTCACCGAGGTTCCCGCATCCGTTCAACAGGTCATTGCCCGGATTCCAGCCTGGCGGGATGACCGAAGTTTGCGGGTGGAACGGATGGCCGGACTGACCAACGCCAATTACCGCATCACGGCTGAGGGCGAACAGTTTGTATTGCGCATCAGCGGTCCCAATACCGCCCATCTGGGGATTGACCGGCGGCATGAACTGGCGGCTTTACAGGCTGCCGCAGCAGCCAACCTCGGCCCGGATGTGGTGGCTTTTCTGCTGCCGGAAGGGCACCTGGTCACCCGCTGGGTGGCGGGATACCATTGGGAGCCCGCTGAGTACCGGACCCCGGAAAATGTTCACCTGTTGACCGAGACGGTGAAGCGGATTCATGCTTTGCCCGCCAACGGGGCTGTTTTTTCACCCTTTCAACGGGTCAATTCTTTCTGGCACACCGCTCAGAAATACAACGTGCCGCCGCCTGCCGGTCTGGATACTTTTTTCGAAACCATGCACGCGATTGAAAATGATCAACAAACGGATTCGTCGGATTGGCAGCATTTTTGTCATAATGATCTGGTTTGTGTCAATTACCTGTATATCGAAGCAGAGCACCGCATTAAAGTTTTGGATTGGGAATTTTCGGGTCTGGGGGATGTCTACTATGACCTTGCCACCGTTGTCTATACTCACGACAGCGAAGGCCCGATCCCGCATGATCTGGAAGAAGTGCTGCTCGCCGCTTATTTTGGGGCCCCAACTGATTTTCAGCGCCAACGTCTCCTGGGTATGAAGTTCATGTTGCTGCTGTTTACAGGCTTTTGGGGCCTGGCCCAGCATGGGATGCAGCGGGCCGGTTTGGTGCCCACCGTTTCTGACTTCGACTATCTGGAATTTGCTGAGCACCTGTTTGCTCATGATATTTGTGAATTGCAGGCTCGGTATCATGCTGTGCTTGGGGCCTGATGGCCTCCAATTTTGCCTAAAAATTGGGGGATGTTTTATCGTCCGTTTTCTGCTATTCTAGAACGGTGGCAATTATTTCCCGGAGAGAACCCAGATGGAAACACAGCCCATTTTGTACAAAAAACTCGAACCCGTTCAGATTGCATTCCTCAAAGCCCACATCCAATCCCGTGATGAGATCCCCCGGCTGCTGAATACACTGCGTTCAACCTGTCAAAACGTCATTTCCGGGGCTCCGTTGGTGATCATTCACGGGGGCGCCGCCAAAACCGGCTTAATCATAGAAGCTGCAATTCCTGTGACCCGGCCGGTGGCAACAAACGACATTCAGACGCGTTTGTTGGAAGCCGCCCCCGTCCTGTCGCTGATGCACACCGGTTCACACCAGACCATTCGGGACACGGTGCTGAAGATTTATGCGTATCTCGACACGCACGCCCTCACAACCTCCCTGTTGCGGCGGGAAATCTACCACGTTCTGGACGAATCCAACCCCGATCACAACGAAACTGAAGTGCAGCTTGTCCTGCATGAATGGGAGCGCTTGCTGGCTGAGGGTGCCGAAAGAATCCTGGGTTCAGCAGCACGGCAAATGATCATGTCCGGGGTTGACTCAATCGATCCAGCCACTTCTTTTACTGAATATGTGGCCTGGATCCAGGGCGCCGTGGAGCGCCTGGATGCGCTGCCCATAGATGATGAGCAGAAATGCCAGGTGGTATCCCATTGTGCGCATGTCTTCCCCCAGGAGCGGATTGACCATTTGCGTGCCATTTATGAGCACGGCACGGTCGACGATGTTTTACGGGAGATGTACCAGGATGATTTCTGGTATGAAAAGCCGGTGCGCCGCGACAATGTCATTTACATGCGCAAAAACCCCTACAACCCGGAAGGCTACGAAAACGCGACCACACCGGCTGAACGCCGCAAAGCCTACTGCCACTGCTCGTTTGTGCATCCCTATCTTGATGAAATTCCAGCCCGCCTCTCCCCAACCTTTTGCTTCTGCGGCGCCGGCTGGTACCGCCGATTGTGGGAGGGAATCCTGGGTCAGCCGGTCAAGATCGAGCATGTTGAAACCCTGCTGAAGGGACATGATCACTGTACACTGACCATTACCTTGCCGCTGTCCCTTTCTGGTGAATGCACACCTGAACTGTCACCGCAACCATAAGCCCGGTGCAACCCTCGAGCCGGCAGGAGACTTTATGGCCATTGACCCGCATTATCCCCT
>DAOQTN010000437.1:0-2933 GCA_035340555.1 Anaerolineaceae bacterium
TTGGGCATATGGGCGCCGTGACCTCCGGCGACGTGCTGGCAACCCTCGGCGCCATTGAAAGTGCCCTGGCCGCCTGCGGCCACAAATTTCAACCGGGCGCGGCGCTGGCCGCTGCCCAGCAGGTGTTTTTAGGTTAGGCGTTAGCCAGTCAATCAAAAACCTCCCCGCCTTTGCTGGCGGGGAGGTTTATTTTTATGGGAGCGGCAGCTCAAAGACCCAGGGCCCCGGGTAGGTGTAGCCCAGCGCCTCTTTGGTTAGCTGATAGACCTGCTCATCGCTCATGCCGGGCGGGCGCTGAAGGATGTTCCAACCGCCGCCCCCACCGCCGTTGGCGCTGAAGGTGTACTGCTCAATCTGAATGCCCTGCGCGGCCAGTTTTTCCTGCGCCGCGGCCCAGGCATCTGCCGGGATGGATTCCGGCATCGACAGCTCCAGGCCGGGGATGACCAGCGTGAGCACACCGCCCGGCTGCTGAACACTGCCGATGGGGAAACCCAGTTCGATGCAGCGGTCGGCGGGCTGCGAGGGGGTGAAGTTCCGCTGAGGATCGAGGAAGAGCTGGGCATCGGCGTCTTGCAGCAGCGCATAATTCAACAGCGTGGTCTGGGTCTGGCTGCCCTCCAGTTGGGTGCCCGCGCTGACGCCCCAATCACTGCCAGGGCCGTGCGTTGGTTTGTCATAGCAGAGGATCGCGCTGGTGTAAGAAGGCGTGATTTCGGCCCGCTCCAGGCGCAGCGTCAGCCCGTTGGCGGTCACAGCCTGCACTCCGGCCAGTTGGATGCCCGGATAAACCGGCACCGTCACCTGGAACTGGAAGGCCGCCAGGGTGGTCTGCCAGTCATTGGCATCTTGCACGGGCAGGTTGAGCGTCAGTTGGGTTGAATCGCCGCTCAGTTTGTGGCTGGCATCGAAGATCAGCAGGTAGGTGCTGCCGTCTTCACTGGATGGCTGCCCGATGTTGAAATCTAGGGTTTTTCCGTCGGCGGTGGTCAGGGTTGCGTCCCACAGGGTATAGCTCGGCTGCCAGCCCTCGAAGCGCATTTGCATGGCAACCCGCTGTGTATCGGCATAGACCCAATCGAGCGTGGCGGTCAACTGCCCCACGGTTTGTGCGGCAATGGGTGTGGCTGTGGGCTGCGGCTGTATGACGGTGTGCGGGGCTGATTCCGGCCAGGCCGGGGCCTCGGCAAAAAATTCCCAGGCGGTTCCCACCGTGGGGGTCAGGGTCAGGTGCAGGGTCTCGGGCTGCTGGCTGGCGGGCAGGTCAAAGAGCAGGTCGGCGCAGGCAGGGGCCTGCGGCACCGGCAGAACCTGGTGCAGCCCAGCGCTGATGCGTGGCGGCTCGCCCAGGCGGCCCAGGTCAGCCTGGATGGTCAACGCCGCCCAGTCGGGAGCGGGCTCACCGGTGGCACAGACCCGCGCCCGGGCGGTCTGGGGACCCAGCACAACCGCCTCCAGGGTGCGTTCCCGGGCATCAATCTGGGCGCTGTAGATGTACTGGCTGGTTGGCATCTGCCCCGGCTGCACATCCAGACCGTTCAGATGGAAGGCCGGGCCGGTCTGTCCGGTCAGGCCCAGCAGCAGGGTCAGGTCGGTGCTGCCAGCGGGCAGGTATTGATTCAGGCGGTAGATGCCGGCCCACTGTCCGCCATCCTGCTGCAGCCACAGCACCTGGCCGCGCGGCGCACCGGTGGCGCTGCTGACCTGTACGGCAGGCAGCTGCGGTTCAGCGGGGCTGCCGCTCATGCTGAAGCCAAACTGCAGCCCGCTCGTATTGATTTGCAGCCATTCCAGCGTCCAGGTGACGCCCTGAAGGGTCTGGGTTTGACCCAGAATCTGCACGGGGGTTTCCGGCAGGGCCGGCGGCGTGGTGATCTGTGGCTGCAGGGTGGGGGCGGCGCTTTGCTCCACCGGGCTGACCAGTCCGGCTTCCTGCACGGCATCAATACCGGGATCGTGGAAGAAGACGCGGTAAAGGGCATATCCGGCGCCGGTGATTAATCCCAGTCCAAGCAGGACGGCCAGAACCGTCCAGACGATTTTCAGCTTCATTTGTTTTTTCTCCTGCGGTTGGATGCGGGCCAGGATACCCGGCAGCAGATTACGTTCATCGGGAATATGCTGCCGGGCGGCTTCATCCAACAGATTTAGAATATGGGGAGGTTTCATCGCTCGCTCCTTTCCAGCAGGGCACGCAGACGGGCGCGGGCTGCATTTAGCAGCCATTTGACCGTGCCAGGGGCGGCCTGCAGGCTCTGGGCCATTTCCTGTTCGCTCATTTGCAGATAATAGCGCTGGACAATGGCAGCCCGCTGGCGCGGGGCCAGGCGTTTGAGGGCCTGCAGCACCTGCTGCCGCAGTTCGGCGGCTTCGATCAGACTTTCGGGATCGGGGGTATCTGCCAGCCACTGCTCAAGATCCATGGGAGCGTCGGGGTCGATGGGCCGCAATCGGGCGTTGGACTGGGCCTGGTTGAGCGCCGCATTGACGACGCTGCGCATCAGGTAGGGGCCAAAGGGGCGGGTCTCATCAAAGCGCCGGATGTGATGGTAGATGTGCAGGAAAGCGCCCTGCACCACATCTTCAGCCTGGGCTTCGTCCTGCAGGATGAGAAACGCAGCCCGCATGGCGCGCACCTGATAGCGCGTTACCAGATATTCCAGTCCGCTGATATCGCCGCGTTTGAGGCGTTGAATGGCGTTTTGTTCTTGCTGCAAAGGGTCTTCGTTTGGAGCGCTCACAATTTATATACAGTTGACCTGCCAAAAAGGTTGGGGAATTTTTATTATAACCGGCGCTTTCCGCGCGCGGCTTCTGCGCCAGTGGGTGGCTTAGCACAGACAGGATCACTCAATCCAGCCCTCATCGAATTTGTAGGTACCGTAGCCTTCCCAGTCCAGCCATTGACTGTTGTCTTCATCTCGGGGGAATGG
>DAOQTN010000438.1:0-2933 GCA_035340555.1 Anaerolineaceae bacterium
AAATCGAAGCACCAGTGATACCAGCCTCTTCGGTGGACCGATGATCAGCCTGGACTTCAAGCGGGCGGGGGAATTTTATAATATCACGTTGGTCAACAGCGTTTCCAGTCAGGTCACCATTGTGATTCTAACCCGGGTAACCCCCTGACGTTATCCGGGGAGACAGTATCAGCATGCGAACTACCAGATCTCTGTGCCGGATGATTAGCTTGATGATGGGCTTGATGATGGGTCTGTTGGGCATGGGCGCCTGCACGCGGCTGACCACGCCTGATCAAACCCGGCCAACAGCAATGGCACCCACCGCCACTGTGTTGGTGGCTCCCGTTATGACGCCAACCCGCCCGGCGCAGGCTACACCGGCTCCACCGGATACACCGCCCGAGCCGGTCCAGACCCTGGCGCCCCGACTTATTCCTACCCTGACTCCTTTGCCAACGCTCTCCCCTCAGGATGCGGAGACTGCATTTTTGCAGCTGATTAGGGATCCGGCCTGTCGCTTGCCCTGTTTTATGGGGGTGCGGCCCGGCCAATCCCATGGCGGGGAGGCGTCTCAATCCCTGGCCGCAATGGCCACCGGTGTCATGACCTGGGATGATCGGCAGGAGGTACGCCCGGATGGTTCGGCCGCTAAAATCATTGTTTATAATTACGAATTCCTGATTGCTGATTACGATATCTATCTGCGCATTGTTGTCAATGCGTTGGATCTGGTGCAAAACATTTTCATTTATCATTACAGCAAATCCGGGCAGGACCAGATCAAGCTGGATGAGCTGTTATTGGAGTTCGGGGTTCCCGATGACGTGAATATCAATACGATGGGGGATTATAATTTACCTAATCAATTACCTTTTGAAATTGAGGTGGGCTATCGGGAAGAGGGAATGTATTATTACCGGGTTGCCGAAGCTGAAAAGAACGGAAATGCCATCACGGCCTGTTTCACCGAACCTACCTCTGGCGTGGTTCGTTTGTCCCAGCCCTTCACGGATGACTATGCGGCGAGCTTTTTCAATCATCGAAGCAGGTCGTTAGACTTTCTCCCTGTTGAGGCGACGCTGGAGATGGATCGCGAGGCATTTTATGTGTTATATTCAGTGCCTGGAAATTCACTGTGTCTGACCACCGTTGCTGATCTCTGGAAACCATGAGGCGAGAAAACTCTCGCGGTGGCGGAGCTGGTGGCACTGCCAGTAACAGAGGCACCTGAATCTGTCCCCGCACCTGTAGCGTGCTGGTTGAAAAATCCCCCGGGTCCCTTTTTGGTACCCGGAAAGACATGGTAAAATTGTTTGGACATCGATGGATGTATCTTTTCAGTACTGGCGAGGATGATATGACCTCAAATCGTGAAACCTATGCTGTTGACCTGGCTGGTGTGCACCGCGAACTGCAGCTTTTTGAAGTCAAGCCCGGGCTGCGCATTGCGATTCTGAATATTCTTGGCGATACCGAATTGGTGCAGGCCTGCGCCAAAGCCCTGGCTGAAAAAATGGAATCAGTGGTATATGATGTGGTGGTCACGGCTGAGAGTAAAAGCATCCCGCTGGCGTATGCGATCTCAGTGGTCACTCACAAACCCTATGTTATTTTACGCAAGGCTTATAAGCCCTACATGGGGCAGGCCCTGCAGGCGGAAACCCTATCCATCACGACCGGGCAACCACAGACCCTCTATCTCGACGAGAAGGATCTGCAGGTTCTGGAAGGTCGGCGGGTGGTGATTCTGGATGATGTCATTTCCACCGGGTCGACCCTCCAGGGTATGCGCCTCTTGATGCAGAAAGCTGGCGCGCAGGTGGTGGCCGAAGCAGCCATTTTGACTGAAGGTGAGCGGGCCCGCTGGGAGGATATCATCTCCCTCGGACATCTGCCTGTTTTTACTGACTGATTATTATCCCAATCGTTCGACCTGAACACCCCGGCTGGCCTGGCAGAGGTAAACTTCTGCTTGCCGGTCGGTGGCTTTTTCGTAACCCTCTTTCAACTGGTGAATAAATGCTTCAGATTGTTCCTGCTGCACCAGGTTCACGGTGCAGCCGCCGAATCCCGCACCGGTTAATCGTGCGCCCCAACAGCCGGGCAGTCCAGTGGCTATATCCACCAGAACATCCAGCTCGGGTATGCTGACCTCATATAGATCACGCAATGAGGCGTGGGCAGCCAGCATCAAACGGCCGAATCCAGCCGCGTCGCCCTGGCTGAGCATTCCTACAGCAGCATCCACCCGGTTGATTTCCTCCACAATATGCCGGGCTCGCTTTTCCACCACCGGCGGCAGCTTATGGGCCAACCGCTGAAAATCATCGCGCGAGACATCCCGCAGGGCTCGAATATCCGGCAGATCGCGTCGCAGTAGTTCCACCGCCTGCTCGCAGGCGGCACGCCGGTCATTGTAGGCTGAGCCGGACAGCCGCCGCCGGATGGACGAATCAGCGATGATGATGACGACTCCTTCAGGCAGCGGCAGTGGACGAAAATCCAGCGAACGGGTATCGAAAAGCAGGGCATGCCCTGCCAATCCATTGGCACAGGCAAACTGATCCATCAATCCGCACTTGACCCCCACGTATTCATTTTCGGCTTGCTGGCTGAGTTGAGCGAGCATCAGATTGTTTATGGCCCAGCCGCACAGGTGGCGCCAGAGGGCGGCAAAGCCGACTTCAACGGCTGCAGATGAACTCAGGCCAGCGCCAATCGGGATGTCGGAGGTATAGGCTGCTTCAATACCAGCAACAGGCAGCCCGCGTTGTTGGGCAGCCCAGGCAACTCCCGCCGGGTAGAGCGCCCAATGGGGCAGGGGTTCGCCGGAGTTGGTCCGGCGACCATCCAATTCATTTAGGCTAAAACAAACCGTTTCGCCTAAATCGCGGGCGTGTAAAATCACCTCAGAGCCTCCACCAGGTTTGGCTTCCAGGTGCATCCGGCGA
>DAOQTN010000439.1:0-2924 GCA_035340555.1 Anaerolineaceae bacterium
GATGCAGCCGAAGGCGGAAAGGCAGCAGCCATCGGCTGCCGACTTATCGACTGACGATTATATCATACCCGCGGGGATTTGCAAGCTTTGCGTTTAAAAAATTATAGTTGCGGATTCCGGGCCACTCCTCGCAATGCAATTCATTCAGTCCATCAATGGAATCCCTCAAGGGGCGACCCGCCATGGTGGCAAGGCGGCCCAGGAGCATCGTGTGGGCCCCGTTCAGGGATTGGCGCCGGGCGGCTATTGCGACGATCCGGGTGTAAAATAGGAGTGGATTGCAGCCGGCTTGGCTTGCTCTGGCTGGCGGCAACCACCTGGAACCGGCAGATTCCGGGCTTTCCACATTCAGACGCAGTTTACCTTGCTGGAGGAGATGGTCATGCAAATCGAAATCCTTTACCGCCCGTCCTATTCAATCGCCCAAGTTCGCCTGAACGCGGGGGAGGCTGTCCTGGCTGAACCCGGTGCGATGGTGGGGATGACGCGTGGCATTCAGGTGGATACCCGGATGCGTGGCGGGCTCATGCAGTCCCTGGCCCGGGTGGCACTGGGGGGCGAATCCTTTTTCACCAACACCTACCGCGCTGCTGCCATTGGAGATGAGATCCTGCTGGCCCCAACGCTGCCGGGCGACGTGGCTGTCCTCCAACTGCAAAATCAGGAGTTTCTCGTCCAGTCCGGCGCTTTTGTAGCTTCCGCAGAGACGGTGGTTACGGACACCAAATGGACTGGAGCCCGGACCTTCTTCGGCGGCGAAGGCCTCATCATGCTGCGCTGTAGTGGAACAGGCGAATTGATTGTATCCAGTTACGGGGCCATTCATACGTTGACCCTGGCCGCGGGCCAGACCTATACCATTGATACCGGCCATCTGGTGGCCTTTGAACGCGCCATGAAGTTTGAAGTGCGCACCCTGGGCGGAATCAAATCCACTCTGCTTTCCGGGGAGGGTCTGGTGGTCGATCTGACCGGTCCCGGTCAAGTGTTGCTGCAAACCCGCAACAAACGCGCTTTTCTGGATTGGCTGATTCCCCAGTTGCCCAATAAATCCAGCAGCTAAAGAAATCGGGTCAGGACCGGCGATGTGGCGCTGCCAGGGTTGGCAGCAGGCCATCCAGCCAGGCCGGCCGCGTCAGCCTGTCCGGCGGTGGTGGAACCACGTCACGGCTGGCAGAAAAGCTGTTCGGCGGTTTGGTATGCGACCGGGTCCGGGGATAAACCGGCATCCACCATGCGGCTCAGGCTGCTGCAGGCTTGGGCGCGCCCGAAGCGATCGCTTTCGAGCTGTTCGGCGGCCGTGTGTAACCCGGTGCTGTCGCCCAGCATGAGGGAGGACTGCAGCAACGTCAGCCATTCCACGCTGTCGGCCGGGTTGAAACCCAAGGCCACCCCCTGCAAAAATATGTCGTGGGCTGACTGCCAATCGAGCTGTTGGAGGGCCAATTCCGCACTTTGATAGTAGTAGCACCAGGTTTTGTCAAAGCCGGTGCCAAAGGGAATGATGGGTAAATCAGGACGGCCTTCGGGCAGGATGGCGGCGGTGGTGACCCGCCCGTCCAGCGCTACGATGTTGGCGTGATCCAACGCCGATACCCGCGGCCAGCGTTGATCCAGGACATGCAAACAGCTGGCCTCCCCCGGCTGGCTGATGACCAGCATATTTTGATACGAAATGGGCATGACATGGGTCCGGTAGGCGGCTTCCCGGTCGGGTGCCCCGCTCAAGACATCCTGCATCACAAAACGAGTCACGGCATCCGCGCCCAAGCGGTAGGATACCGGGATCGGGCTGTTGGATTGGGGCTGATAGATGAGATTTGCCGCTCCCCACATGCTATCGGTGACATCCATGTTGTTGGACAACGGATACGATATGAACAGGGTGGTTCCCGGGCGGATATCCGGCACCCGCCAAATCAACTGCTGCCAGAATTGATTGATCACCTTTTCCTCGTGAACGGCTGCGGTTGAAGTGGCAAAGGCTGTTCCCACAGCCAGGAAAACCAGGCCGGCTGCCAGGGCTTGCTGGGCCCTGATTGACTGGGTCAACCCCAACAACCCCACGATAAAGACTGCCCCGGCAAGGGATGCCGGCAGGGCGTAATGGGAGAAGCGCTCAAAATCCACCGTCCGGTTGGCCATGATGACGGGCAGCAGGCCAAAAACAATCCCCGCTGCCCCCAGGGCAAGCGCTTCCCGGGCCCAGGGACTGGGTTTTGATTCAGAAGGGGCGTTTGGGGTGTGCTGGATCCAGTGTGCGGCCAGCAGTAGGCCGATGACCGCTGCCGTGGCCACGCCGGTGCCAATCGCGAGATTTGCCCCGTCCAGCCGGAGAAAGGATTCATAAAAAGGTGTCAGCCAGGAACGCAGGGCGACCGTCAGGCTGCTGCGGAGTAGATTTTCGATCCACGCCAGGCCGGTGCTCAGGGGGGCGTGCCATAATATCGCAAGCTGGGCACGCACGTCGGTGTCAGAGCGCACATCCTGAAAAATGAGCAATCGCCAGACCAGAAAACCGAGCGGAATGGCCAGATGGATGGCCCCGTTACGCAGGGTTTTCATGATCCAGGCCATCCGGTTGCCGCTGCCGGAATGCTGAAAGGTCACCAGTCCCAGGCAACACAGCCGGAATATTTCCATCCCGATGGCGTACTCCACCAGCAGGAGGGCGGCCCAGCCGCTGATCAGAGCCCCAGCGGTCCACCCCAGCCTGTCAGACCAACGGCTGCTGCGCAGGGCCTTCAGCGTCATGGCAATCGAAAACGTCTGTAGTCCCGCGCTGAGCGCCATGGGCTGGTATTCGATGCCGGCAACCCACCACAGGTACCCCGGATAGATGGTAAACAACAGGGCCATCAAGGTCGCCGGCCAGCGCCGGCCCGGCCAGATCAAATTGAATAGCCACAATGCCCCCAGACCAC
>DAOQTN010000440.1:0-2923 GCA_035340555.1 Anaerolineaceae bacterium
ATTGCTCAGCCGGGCATTCTGGCCAAGGCGGCCCAGGCCCTGGCCAATGACGGCCATGAGCCCGCGCCGGGTCTCCTGGAGAGGATTCTGAACCTGATTGCCCCACCCGTGGAAGCCAGCAGCGCTGCGGATTGCCAAGAACGCTTTTTTGAAGGACAATGCACCTGGTTTGTGGCCGGTAAACGCCCGGATGCCTGCCAATGGATCAAGCCCGGGATGGGAAACGCCTATCAGTGGCTCGGTCAGGCGGTCGCAAATGGCGGTGGGATGGGGGTTTCTGTCCGGTCCCGGCCACAGCGCGGCGATATTGTGGTCTGGCAGGCTGGTTGCGGCGGCACCACGGCTGTACCGGCCGATGGTCCCTGCACCATCGGTACATCAGGGTATTACGAAGGCTGCGGTCATGTCGCCTATGTCACCTGGGCATCAGAAGATGGGCAAACCATCATGATTGAAGAAGCCAACTGGAGCGTGGATCGCAGCAACCAGCCGATGACTGTGCTCAGTTGCATGAGCTTTATCAGCAGTCCGGAGACTTTACCCGGGATCCCGCTGGAGGGCCCGCTATCCGCCCCCCCGACACCAGTTTTTACGCCCAATCCACTGATTGTGCCCACACCTGCACCGCAAAAAAATGGTGGACCTGACTTTCTCCAATGGTTGATTGATTTGTTTCGCAGATAAAACCCAGCGGGTGTTCTTTGTCGCCTGATTGCGCCGCTGGATCAACCGGGTTGCCGGTATCAAGTTAGGCGCCCAGCAGACGCTTGAGAGCAGGCATGGTCGGCTCAATCACCGGCGCGGCCTGGACCGCCTGCATGGCTGCACGCACGTCTTTCAGGCCGCTGCCAGTGTTCAGCACCAACACCGGATCATCAGACGTCACCAGTTCCTGTGCAACAGCACTTACCAAGCCGGCATAGGCGGTGGCGGCAGCCGGTTCAGCAAAGATCCCCACCCGTCCCAATTCAGCAATGGCAGCCAGAATCTCCGCATCAGAAACGGTGAGATGGCAGCCGCCGGTCTGGGTTGCCGCCCGCACAGCCCGCACGCCATCGCGCGGCAGATCAACGGAAATACTGTCCGCCAGAGTCCGGGCTTGAACCGGGATAATCGCCTCCCCCCCGGCCCGATAGGCATTGGCCACCGCCGCAGAGCCTTCAGCTTGCACGCCGATCAATCGCGGCATCTGCTCCAACCAGCCAAGCGCCAGTAAATCCTTGAACCCCTTATGAATACCCGAAATGATATTACCATCACCCACTGAAACAAAAACCGTCAGCGGGCGGGAGGTTGGGATCAGGTTCAGGATGATCTGCTCCCAAATTTCAAAGGCGGCCGTCTTTTTACCCTCCAGAGTGAAGGGATTGTAGCCGGTGTTGCGGCAGTACCAATCAAATTCCTGGGCTGCCAGCACGGAAAGGTCAAAAGCTTGGTCATAGCTGCCGTCCACCAGAATGACTTGGGCGCCATAAACCAGCAATTGGGCCACCTTGGCCGGTGGCGCATTACGCGGGGCAAAGATTACCGCCGGCTGCCCGACAGCAGCAGCCATGCCCGCCAGGGCCGCCCCGGCATTGCCTGTGGAAGCGGTGACCACAACCTTGGCGTTCAACTGCCGGGACCGGGCCACCACCACGGCGCTGGCCCGGTCCTTGAAGGAAGCTGTGGGATTGCGGCCTTCGTCCTTGATCCAAAGCTGCCGCAGGTCCAGAGAGGCGGCCAGCCGGGAAGGCGCATACAGCGGTGTCCAGCCGGCCCGTTTCAGCGGTGTGCTGTCGGCCTCCGGATCGGCCACCGGCAGCAGTGGTAGATACCGCCAGAGTGATTCTTCGGTGCGGGAGATGATGTCCCCCGGTTCATATTTTTGCCGCAAAGCGGTGTAGTCAAGCACCACATCCAGGTTGCCCCCATCCCGGGGACAGGCATAGGTCACCTGACCGGGTGTGTATTCGGCCTGGCATAGCGAACAGCGATAACCCAAAAAATTTGCCATGGCAGAATTACTCGTTGTCAAAAGGCACGCCGAGGGCGGCGGGCGGAGATGATCGCATGGCGCGCAGCAGCCGGGCAATTAAATGACGAGTCTTCTCCGGCATGGCTGCCAGGGCTCGATCCACCCATTCAGCATTGCCCACATTGACCAGCAACAGGGTCAAGATCATCAACGGGAAGGGTGCCACTTGCAGCACCTGGGACGGGATCCCCGGCAGGCTTGGCTGCAGGACCAGTCCCAACCACTGCAAGAAGGCGAACAGGTAGGCCCCCAGAGCTGCCCGCATGGGGTTCCAGGCGCCAAAGATGGTGATAGCGAGTGCAATCCAACCAATGCCATCCAGGCCGGAAATTGTTCCCTTCCATCCCGCTTTGACGCTCAATGAATACAGCGGTCCGGCGATACCCACCAGAGCCCCGCCCAGGATGGTATAGAAATAACGCATTCGGTTAACATTCGCCCCGCGGGCGAAGGCCGCTTCCGGGCGTTCACCAATGCCCTGCAGCATCAAGCCGGGGCGCGTTTTGAAAAGCCACCAGAAGGCCAGGAAGACCAGCAGGTAGCTGGCGTAGACTGGCAGGTTCTGGCGGAAAAAGATCTGTCCAATGATCGGAATCTCGCCCAACAGGGGAATGGGCAGATGGGCAACGATGGGGCCGGAAACGCCCATGTAGGGATTGCCCAGGAAGTAGGCCAGGTCCCGGCACAGCAGCGCCAGCACAAAGCCCACCGCCACCTGGGACTGCTTGAGGGTGATGGTGGCAAAAGCCAGCAGCAGGGTTACCAGGGCGCCTACAAGCGCACCGGCCAGAAAACCCAACACGGTGCTGTTGGTCTCCACCGCCACAACGAAACCCACCATGGCGGTCAACAGAATGGCGCCGTTAACCGATAGATTGGTCACCCCGGCACGTTCAGTCAGTGTCT
>DAOQTN010000441.1:0-2919 GCA_035340555.1 Anaerolineaceae bacterium
ATATGGGGGTCCAAGCCAGCGGGAAGAAGGCCAGCACCACATTTTGCCCACGCAGATCGCTGAGCGTGACGGTCTTGCCGAGTTGGGTCGGCAGGGTGAAATCTGGGGCGACATCGCCAACACGCAGATGAGTCATCAAAGGCTCCTTAAGATGAAATTCAACTCGTCTTATGATAAACCGTGTGGGTGATAAAGTCAAATTGCCCCCACTGTTCCGGAAAAACCCGATCCCTCTGTTAGCCCCACCAACCGCGCTCCTCCCTGGACAATTCCAGCCCCGCCATCACCCCAGAGGCTCCGGATAACCCCCCGGAATTGCAACCTATTGGGATGATCCGGAAGACCGTTAAAACCGGTAAGACGTGGAGGACTTGAAAGAGGTTCGGAGGGTGGAAAATTGTGATATCCTTGAGGCTGCATTTTGAATATTCCGGATGAAGAGGTCTGATCATGGCAGCAATCACGGTGCGCGGACTTGTGAAAACTTTTCAAACCAAACGAAAGGCAGCCGGGCTGGGGGGCAGCCTGCGTTCATTATTTCAGCCGGAATATGCCACGGTGGAGGCAGTGCGGGGGATTTCCTTTGAGATGGAGCCGGGCGAACTCCTGGGATTTATTGGGCCAAATGGTGCCGGCAAATCCACAACCATCAAAATGCTGACCGGCATCCTGCATCCCACAGCGGGGGAGGCCGAGGTGTTGGGGTACTGTCCCTGGCGGGAACGGCAAAAACTTGCCCATCAGATCGGCACAGTGTTCGGACAGCGGCCGCAGTTATGGTATCACCTGCCGGCATTGGACACCTTCATCCTTTTTGGCAAGATATATGATTTGAGCGATGCTGAAACCCGGCGGCGCATCGACCTGCTGGCGGAAGCCTTCGAAATCCGGGATCTGTTGGAAACCCCGGTAAGGAAATTATCCCTGGGCCAGCGGATGCGCTGCGAGGTGGCTGCGTCGCTGCTGCACCGGCCCAAGTTGCTGCTGCTGGATGAGCCGTCCATTGGCCTGGACGTGGTT
Source organism: Anaerolineaceae bacterium (assembly GCA_035340555.1). Taxonomy (GTDB): domain Bacteria; phylum Chloroflexota; class Anaerolineae; order Anaerolineales; family Anaerolineaceae; genus JAGOFZ01. The sequence goes on from DAOQTN010000441.1 coordinate 1,021, forward strand.
GCCAAGCAGCATATCCGGGATGCGATCCGCACCATGAGCCGGGAGGAAGGCGTTGGTGTGCTGCTGACCTCTCACGACGCGGGCGATCTGGAGGCCCTTTGCCATCGGGTCATCATTGTTCATCACGGCCAGATCGTTTATCAGGACAAGGTCTCAAATTTGAAGCGCAAATTCCTGACGCGCAAGACCGTTGAGGTGCGTTATGCCGGGGAGGTCCGTCAGGACTTTCGGCTGGAGGGTATGCGGACACTGAAAACCGGCCGCTACGGGGTGAAACTGGAATTCGACACCCAGCAAACCCCGGCGGATGCGGTGCTGGCACGCCTTTCCGCGGCCGGGACCTTGGTGGATATTACAATTTCCGACCCGCCACTGGAGGAAGTCATTGCTCGGATCTATGAAAGCGCAGCGACCGAGGTCGGCTGATCATGAAAAAATATTGGGCGATTTTCAAACTTCAACTGGCAAACGGACTGGCCTATCCCGGAGAATTTATTGGCCGCAGTCTGATGATTCTGCCCTTCATGTGGATTTTCTACCAGTTGTGGCGGGTCACCTTTGAGGCTTCCGCCAGCACCGAAATCAATGGCCTAACACTGCAACATACGCTGTGGTACCTGGTGATTGCCGAGGTGATCGAACTAAGCCGGCCGCGGGTGGCGAATACGATTTCAGATGCCGTCAAGGACGGGTCCATTGCCCATATCCTGAGCAAGCCGTACAGTTTCTTGGGGTACCACTACAGTTCATCGATGGCGGATACTGTTTTCCGGGCCCTGCTCAACCTGGTATTGGGCGGGGGGATGGCCTGGCTGTTGGTCGGCCCGCCGCCGAGCCTGTGGGGGTTCGTCGTTGTTCTACCGCTGCTGCTGGGTGCTTGGGCGCTGAATTACTGTATCGCGGCACTGATCGGGCTGCTGGCGTTCTGGGTGGAAGACATTTCGGCCTTCCAATGGATTTATCAGAAGCTGGCGTTTATTTTGGGCGGCCTGTTGATTCCATTGAATTTCTACCCCACCTGGCTGCGGACAATTGCCGAGGCGCTGCCGTTTTCCGCCATGACCTATGCCCCGGCCTCCCTGTTTGTCTCCCCCACCCTGAACGGCTTCCTGACGGCTGCGGGCCTGCAGTTGCTGTGGCTGCTGCTTTTTGTCGGCGGCCTGGGGCTGATTTACCGGCGCAGCGTGACCGTCCTGACAGTAAATGGAGGCTGAATGAGCCACTTGAAATTTTTGCTTGCGGTGTGGAAGGCCAATTTGCAATCAGCCATGGAGTACCGGGCCTCATTCCTGGCACAAATGTTTGGCATGATTGCCAACAACACCATTTATTTCCTGATCTGGGTCATCTTTTTTGACCGCTTTAATGATGTCCGCGGGTGGGGATTGGGCGACATGTACGTCACATTTGGGGTTTCGGCCAGCGCGTTTGGACTGGTGTCGATTTTATTCGGCAACACCTTCTCATTGGGCGAGATCATTACCCGGGGGCGACTGGATTATTATCTATCCCTGCCGCGCCCGGTGCTGCTGCATGCCGTCTCCAGCCGGATGATCTCCAGCGGGGCGGGGGACTTCGTGTATGGCTTTTTAAGCTATGCTGTTTCTGGTTCATTCTCATGGGATGGACTGCTGCGGTTTGGGCTGGCTGTGCTGCTGGCTGCCGTGGTGTTTGGTTCCTTCCTCATTCTGGTACAAAGCCTGACTTTCTGGATCGGCAGCACCAGCAATCTGATCCAGGTGGCCACCAATGCCATGGTCACCTTTGCGATTTATCCGATCACCCTGTTCGACAAGTCCGCCAGGTTGATCCTGTTCACCGTCATCCCGGCTGCACTCATGGGTACCGTGCCAGCTTCCTTCACCCGTCACTTCACCTGGCAAACGCTGGCGATTTTAC
>DAOQTN010000442.1:0-2916 GCA_035340555.1 Anaerolineaceae bacterium
GGTGGATGAACGCGATGCCGGCACCCAGCCGCGGGTGCTGCTCTATCTGGAGCATGCCATCCAGGATGCCAGCCTGACCCGTTCAGGTGAACGGCGGGTGATCTCCAGGCGGATGTTGTACGTCGAGGTCGATGCAGCCGGACAGACCCACCATATGCATTACGCCCCTTACTTGGATTACCGCCCCCTGGCAGCCGGGGAACCCGGTATTGAAGAACTGCTCCCGCGCCCGGAATGCGCCTGGATCACCCGCGATCTGGAACAACACGCGCTGGGCCACGCCATCGGCGAGGTGGTGCCAGAGCATCTCAATGACGTACGTGAACCCCGCCTGGCGCTCATTGCAAAGACCGAAGCGGCGGTGAGACAGCGCCTGATGCGGGAAATCAGCTACTGGGACCATCGCGCGGAAGAGCTCAAACTGCAAGAACAAGCCGGCAAGCCCAACGCCCGGATGAACTCAGGCGAAGCCCGCAAACGCGCCGACCTGCTGGAGGGCCGCCTGCAAAAGCGCCTTGAAGAACTTAAGCTGGAGGCGCAGATTTCGCCCCTGCCACCGGTGGCGCTGGGTGGGTTCCTGGTGGTACCGGCCGGACTGCTGGCAGAAATGAGACCCCAACCGGTTGCGGTGAAAACCAGCCCCGGCGACCACCAAGCCGCGGCTGCAAAAGCGCGCGAAATTGTGATGGCAACGGAGCGCCACTTGGGATTTGAGCCGGTGGACCGCGAATTGGACAAGGTCGGTTACGACATTGAGAGCCGGGTGCCCAACAGCGGACGACTGCGCTTCATTGAGGTCAAGGGTCGCGTGGCCGGCGCGGATGTGCTGACTGTCACGCGCAACGAAATCCTGTATTCGCTCAACAAGCCTGATGATTACCTCCTGGCGATGGTCGAATTCCATGCCGATGGAACCCACAAGGTGCACTATCTGAAGCAGCCCTTCCAGCGCGAGCCGGATTTCGGCGTAACCAGCGTGAATTACAATTTCGCGGAACTACTGGCCCGGGCGGAAGATCCCTGTTGATGTGAATCCCGCCAAATTTCGGCCAGCAGCGAGGGAGGTTGATGAATGGAACCAAGATATGAAAGAAATATTGATGAAATATCAGACCGATTTGACGACAGCCTGAATGCTTTTGACCAAGCCAACCTTTTCACCGGTCCCAGTCTTTATTTCCATCAACAGACCATCGCGTTTCGAAAAACGCATTTACATGTTACCGAGGCAATCTACGACCAGTCATTGATGGAAGCTTTATATGCCACGCTGACAGCCTGGGGGATGCACCGCATGGGTAAGACACAGGCGAAATTATGCGATTTTCACCGGATGTGGAACAGCTTCAAGCAGGCAGCAGAGTTCCTACAGGGATTTGAGAATTATCGATTGATGGACCTTTCAGAGAACGAAATTTCAACGATTACTGCGGCAGTGTGGGCAGCCATTAGCCAGTTGGAAGTTGGAATCGGACAGGTGAAACTGGTGGGCGGCGCCAAAGCTCTACACCATATTCTGCCAGACCTGGTTCCACCGATCGACCGCGAATACACACTACAAGTGCTCCTGGGCAATAAGCGTATTAAAGAAACAGGATGGCAAGAGTTTGCATTGGTTTTTCCACAACTGCACCAGATGGCCCGGCGCAACCGGGAACGCGTTTTACAGGCTCTTGCTCATCGTGGAGGAATGAACTCCAGCGCCACAAAAATCCTGGATAACGCGTTGATCGGTTACCGGTTGTTGAAGAAACAAAACACCCCCGCCCCCGCGGTGCCATTGGAAAAAGCAGAGCGTGGGCGCCGTGTCATGCAAACAGGAATCCCAACAACGATTCCCGAACAAATCCTTATAGCCATGCAGCAATTAACCACTGCCGGTAAAATGCGCTTCTCGCGCGTGGATATTCGCGATACATTGCAAATTCAATCAGATGTCTTTAATGCGTCCTACAACCCCATCATCCAGGCCATGCGCATTGATCAGCCCGGCGGTGCACCAAATATTGCCCCAAAATACCAAGGAGTGTTTCGCCAGATTGAGCGTGGCGTGTATGAATTGACCGAGTATGGGTTGAAATTGATCGGTCGAATTCGGAGCAAGTGAGTTCAGAGAAGTAGATGATCTATAATTGTAGCAAGGTGAGAAGGAGAAGGAGGAGCGGACGAAATGATCATAGGCAAAGATCTGGAAAAAGAAGCCTACAGCCCCGGCCATATTGCGGAGGTTCTTGCGGAAATTGAGCAGCAATTTCCCCGGTATTTTGAGGCCTTCAAAGTAAAACGGCCACTGCCAGAGGTCATGACAGCGGCCATCAACGAGCATGTAAAGACCCGGGACAAATACCAGGAATATTTGCATCTTCCTTCCTTGCTGGATTATGAAGACGACCCCAATGCCTTCAAAAAAATGACCCGCAACAAGTGCCCCATCATCCACGGCTGCCTGATGTCAGCAGACGAGGCGATGAAGCAGTATAAAATCAGCTTCAACGGCGTGGCCGGGCGGGACTTGCTGAACACCGTGCGCAACCTTGCTGAATTTGGGATGAATTATGTGGCTGAGTTTGATGATGCCGTCCACGAACAGATCACCTCTCATTCGCCGTTGGGGTTGACGGTCCTCGAAGATAATAAATATTACTGTCCCGGGGTGGTGGGCTACGGCATCCAATCAGCCCTGTTGCACGGGCGGTACGGGCATGCCTTTGCTTACCGCGCCCAGGATGCGATGTGGGCCTTGTTTTTTCTCAGCAGCCGGCGCGACTTTGGACTGGAGGGTGGTTCGGAATTTCTCATGGTTCGGCCCAACCAGGGCAATTGTGAGCAAAACTATACCTACCCGCCGGAATTATTTGCTTTCTATGCCTTGAAGATTTATTTAATGCTCAAGAAAGCCTGTGCCGATGTGGGCAT
>DAOQTN010000443.1:0-2901 GCA_035340555.1 Anaerolineaceae bacterium
GCAGTGCGATACGAGATACCGAGTTGCTGGGCATAAACGCTCAACTTCATACCCTGATAATAGCACAAATGTTCTTATTTGTCAACTCATGGACCACAAAACGAATAATCAAATTCGATACCTCTTTCAATTTGCCCGGTTGATCAGTCGGTGTGATTATTGACAGATTGGCAATTGGCAGATTGGCAATTAACGGACTGGCGATTGGCAGATTGGTGATTGACGGATTGTTTTTTGTCAGTTTGAACGGCGACTGGTGAATGACCAAGGTTACCACCAGTATAGCACGGCCAATCCGGATTTTCACCCCTCGGTTGCCGGGCTTTCGATCAGATCCCACTTGTTGCCGTACCGGTCCCGAAAGACCACCACCCGGCCATAGGTTTCCTGGCGGGGCTCCTCCATAAATTCGACCCCGCAGGAACGCATGTGCTGATAATCATCCCAGAAATGATCGGTGTAAAGGAAGAGAAACACCCGGCCGCCGGTCTGGTTGCCGATCCGGCTTACCTGCTCCGGGTTGACCGCCCGGGCCAACAGCAGCGCCGCGCCAGTCGAACCGGGTGGGGCCACCCGGACCCAGCGTTTGCCGCCGCCCAGGGAGATATCCTCCAACAGCGTGAACCGCAGCGCCCGTGTAAAATAAGCAATTGCCTCGTCGTAGTCCGGCACCACCAGGGTCAGAGCGCCAATGCCCCGGGCCATCACTTGACCTTGTGACGTACGGCAATGACGGTATCGCGCGGGCCGGCGCGCAGTTGCGCCTCTTCCATCCGGCGCTTCACCTCATGCTGCGGCAAATCATACCCCCGGTCATCCACGACCTGCACAAAGATCGTCTGGGACCGGTCGCTCTGGTGCCGGGCCAGCCGGGCCCGGGTTTCTGCGCTCATCAGGGGATCGACCTGGTGGGCATAGCGAATGACCCTGCTGGCGATGAGGGCCCCCATGAACAGGGCCAGAGCCCCCGCGGCTGGATTAAAGAAGATGAGGATGATGGGAAGCAGGATGCAAGCCCCGGCAATACTATAGGCGATTATTTTCTGCGGTGACCATTCCATTGGAGCTCTCTTAGATGACCTTATCGGTTTTTCCAGCCAGCTGGCGTAAATACTCCAGCTGTCCCAGATGGTAGGTGTAGTGAAAGTGCAGGAAGAAAACCCACCAGCCGCGTTTGACCTTCCGTTCACCCAGCTGAATATCTTCATCCAGGTCAGCCTCCGCCAGTTCGCCCAGCCGGGCGGTCAACGCAGTCAGGATCTGGTCGTGCCCGGCCAGCAGCTGTTCCAGGCTCCAGACACCCGGCTCTTTGGCCCGGATGGGCTCGGAATCCCGGCGATAGCGTTCAGTTTCGGTCCGGTCAATTGGTGACGTCCCGCCCAAGGTTTTCAGGACCAGAATCTGGTTGTCCAGCATGTGTCCCAGCACCCAGTTCAGGCAGTTGCCGCTGGGCTGGGGTTGGATCAGCGTATCGGCCTGACCGAGGTCCCGGGTTTGTTGGTGAACAATCTCGTTTTCGCTGGCCAGCATCTTCACAAAATCGGAAATGGTGATCATGGCAATCCTCCGGCATGTGCGTAATCGGCTGTGGGCTGAGAAGGCAGTGGAACAAATAATTATAGGTTGAAAAGGCAGCGGGACAAATAATTGTGGGTTGAAAAGGCAGTGGGACGAATAATTGTGGGTTGAAAAGGCAGTGGGTTGAACAGGTTGTGGGTTGAATAGGCTGTGGACTGAATATCCTTGTAGGGTTCAGCTTGATTTTACAACGGATGGCGCAGTCCGTCCATCCGGCCGTCCGGGAGCAGCGGAAGATCCTGCTCCAAAAGCGCATAGGCCAGAGTGTCCAGCCAGAGCGGCCTGCCGGAGGCGTCTGTTTTAAAATAAATATTTTTGCGAAAATACCCTTCCCGGTGCATGCCGATGCGTTCCAACAGGCGCCAGGAGGCGGTGTTCTCCGGGCTGCAGTGCGCCACCACACGGTGGATGCCCCAAGCCGCAAAGCCGTGCCGAACCAGGGCCGCTGCCGCTTCGCTGGCATAGCCCTGACGCTGGTGGGCCGGGTTGAAAATATATCCCAATTCCCAAGTCTGCAGGTGGTGGGGGTCAATCTGGCTGAAATAGAGGTGGCCCACAATCTGGTCGGTGGTCTGCAGCGCAACCGCCCAGAATTCCGATTGTCCGGCCCTTTCGACCGCCAGCGCCTGGGCCTCCGCCAGGGTGATCGGGGCCCCCGGTTCGAATTGATAGACCAGCGGGTTGGAAAGATATTCAAAGAGCCCGGTGAAGTCCGTGGCCCGGAAAGGCCGGATGATCAATCGTTGGGTTTGGATCAAGGTCTGATTCTCCTGAAAAATCCGCGCGGCAGGGGCCAACTGCCTTGAGGGTAAGATCGCCTTGCGGCACACAGCCACTTGCAGCACACAGCCACGGGGAGTACAAAGTGACTTGCGGCTCAATGCGCCTTGCGGCACAAAACCGACTTACAACTCCACCGGAGCGAGGTGTTCTTCCGGTGCTGCGGCCGCCTCCGGCCGCCGGGAGGCGATCAGATGGGCACCCAGCAAGGCCGCAAACAGGACAAACAGGCAGATCGGAATAACTTCCAGGGAGATGTTTTTGGCCAGCACCCCCACCAGGCCGGGGATCAGCGAGGCGCCCAGGCTGGCGGCGCCCATCTGCATGCCGATGGTGTTGGCGGCAAAGCGGGCTCCCACCCGCTGACTGGTGCCTGAAACCATTGCCGGAAAAATGGGGGCAATGGCAAAGCCGATCAGGGCCACACCGGCCAGGCTGACACCGGGGGAAAGATTCCACCAGACCAACCCGGACCCCAGCAGAGCCCCCAACAGGCTCAACTGCACCAGCAGCCGGCCCGGGATCCGCCGGGCGTACAACCCT
>DAOQTN010000444.1:0-2901 GCA_035340555.1 Anaerolineaceae bacterium
ACGCCACCACAGTCACCCCCGGTGGAAATTGTCCTCAGCGAGCGCGAGTTGGACATCCTGCAGCTGATGACCGAGGGGCTGTCCAACGCCGACATCGCCGGACGGTTGTATCTGTCCGAGGGCACCGTGCGCAATTACACCAGTGCCATCTTCAGCAAGCTCAACGTCTCCGACCGCACCCAGGCCGTCATCCTGGCGCTGCGCTACGGCCTGGTAGACTTTAAACGCTGAGTAGGGCCGGGCTGCACTCCGGCGGCGGGGGACTTCGAGGGCCGGGCCGCCGGCCGGTGGTTGGCGGGAAAATCCCGGGCCGGGCCAAGCCGGCAGGGCCTGCCGGCTTGGGAAAATTCAAGCCCCGAACCAGGCCCGGCTACGGCGTGGGAGATTTGAGCCGCTGGGCGCCGCGCGGGGCGCCTTTGAGAATGGCCGGCAGAAAGGTCTGCTGCGGGGCCAGCGCCGGGCTCACCACCACCAGCGTGATCGAGTTGGCAGGGAAGGTGGCGGTAAAGCCGGTGTCGGCGACCGGTTGGTCCGCCTGGCGGACGATCTGGTCGGGGACCAGCGCACTGTAACGGTACACCTGGGCCAAGGCTGCCGGGGCGAAATGCGCCAGGCTGACCGGGCTGACCAGGTCGGTGGCGGTTTTGTTGATGATCATCAACGTCAGCGCTCCATCGGCGCCGCGCTGGGCGGCATAAATCGACAGCCGGTCCTGATCACTGCTGAGGGATTGGATGCTGGTTTCACCAAAGGTATGCCGCTGCCCATCATAGTTCAGGTACATGCGGAAGGCAAAGGCCCCGGGATCGTCGCTCTCCGGCGGGCCCCAAAGGGCCGCCAGGTCCACCCCTTCGCGGCCAAAAATACCCAGCACATCCGCCTGGGCCAGGGCCCCGTTGATGTGGTCCAGCGCTCCCCAGTTGTATTCGGTGATTGCCAGCCGGGTGCCGGGATACCAGGTTTCCACCCAGTCGTGCATGCGCGGAATCAGGCGCACCTGGGGGCCTTCCGGGACATCGGCAATCCAGGATTCATCCGCATAGGTTTCATCCCACAGCGAGCGGGTTGAGCGCAGCCGCAGCGCCTGGGTCGCGGCATTCCCGGCCGGAGCCAGGGAGACGCCGGAGGCCTGGGGATAGTAATGCAGATCCAGGTAATCCAGGAGACGCACCCCCTGGGCCTGTTCGTAGGCCTGCATCTGCTGCAGATACCAGGCGGTGAAGTCCAGTCCGCCGTGGGCGCTGCGATCGGGGGTTACCGTGGGAAAATCCGGATCCGCCCAATCCCGGGCGGACCAGAAATAGGCCGTCCAGCCCCAGGTCACCGGTCCAAGGGTCCGGGCGGAAGGATCGGCAGCCTTGATGGCGGCGGCATAAGCCCAGGTGCGGTCCCGCATCTCATCGTAGGAGGTGGGCTCGGGATGTACATCCCGGTGGGTGCTGGACCAGAGCATGGGTTCGTTGTCGAGATTGTAATAGAGGATCCCCCCCTGATCCCCCCGGCCGTAGGTGGTCACCAGCTGGGTGACCCACCCGCCGACAAACTCCGGCCCGATGGGGTCGCTGGTATCGCGGGGATCGTTGCCGGTGATGGGCTGCCCATCCAATCCCACCCCGTTGCCGCAGTCCGGGCGCCAGGACCAGTCGGCATCCTGCTGTGGGCCGTATTTTTCGATGCTGAAGCCGCAGGCGGAGGGGTCGCCATTGGGAACCCAGCCGATCAGAGGCAGTGTGACAATGGAGCGGGTATGGGTGTTCAGGTCCTGCTCAAGGAACCGGGTCAGGCGGGGCTGGGCCGGATCAGCACGGTAGTTTTCAAAATACCAGTCGCTGGCCTGGTTGGAGATGTCCGCCGCCCAGTTGTAGCGGGTGGTGGCATTGCCGCCCCAGCGGCGCACCGGCAGGCGCAGTTCGCTGGCCAGGTCTTCGGCCGCGAAATTCATCCCGTAAATCTCCCGGCTGATGGGATGGCGGCCGACCGCCGCATCCACGCTCAACCCGGGTCCCACGCCCGGCGGCGGAGTGGGTGTGGGGGTGCTGTCATCCCCGATCAGAACCACGCCATCCACGTAAAAGGTGGGCTGGGCGGTGTTGAGATCATCCTGCCAGACCAGGCTGGACAGTTCGAGTGGTCCCCCCAAATCGGCAAAGGGGACGGTGACGGCCACCCAACTGCCCGCCGTCAGGGTCAGATGAACCCGGTGCTCGTTGTCCATCAGGTGAAAGCTGATCTGCTGGCCTCCGGCCGCGCCCCCATGGATCCAGAACCGGATGCCCGAATAACCGCTGGTGCTCAGCGGGGTGTTCCGGCCCAGATAAAGTGCGCCCCAGTTCGACCCGGTCAGGGTTACTGCGGCGGAATAGGTGCCGGTATGCACCGGTTCGCCGTTGGCCAGATCGATTTCGGCCCCCCAGGACCAGTCCTGCCAGCCCGCCGCCAGGGTCTCGTCATAGACCACCAGATCCTCCGCCGCCTGGACCGGGACGGGGGCCAGGCAGCACAAAAGCAGGGCGGCACAGAGCCCCACAGCCAGATAAATTTTGGTCATCTTTCACCTCCGGCGCACCCCGGGAGCGTCCGGGGTTGTCTGAACATGATTATTATAAACAAAATCGGGCCCAAATGCTGCCCGAATCCGGGCACTGCAGGTACAATTGCCCTTGTGAACGCCCTGAGTGAACCTTCTTCCGATACCGATACCGATACCGATATCGATTCCGATTCCAATACCGCTGCCGACACCGCTGCCGATACCGCCGCCGATACCGCTGCCGATACCGCTGCCGATACCGCTGCCGACACCGCTGCCGATACCGCCGCCGATACCGCTGCCGATACCGCTGCCGATACCGCTGCCGACACCGCTGCCGATACCGCCGCCGATACCGCTGCCGATACCGC
>DAOQTN010000445.1:0-2885 GCA_035340555.1 Anaerolineaceae bacterium
GATCAAGGTTGCCAACGTCAAACCATGACTGACAATCAAGACCCGGCCGCGGGGGTGGCGGCGGCAGATCTCACTGATGGCTGCGGCGGCCCGCCCCGCCACTTCGATAACGCTTTCCCCCCCCGGTGCCCGGGAACGGGCCGGATTGTTCCAGTGCTCCTCCAATAGTTGGGTATGGCGCACCTGCACTTCATCCAAAAATTCCCCCTGCCACTCCCCTTGATGAATCTCGCGCAGCCGAACATCCAGCCGGAGGGGCAGCCCCAATGTTTTTGCCAGGAGCTCGGCGGTCTGCCTGGCGCGTGAGAGGTCACTGCTGTAAAGGGCTTCAAAAGATTCCCCCTCCAACCGGTTGGCCAGATCGGCCACCTGTTTTAATCCGGTCAGGTTCAGAGGAATATCCGCCTGCCCCTGGTAGCGCCGTTCCAAATTCCAGTCGGTTTGTCCGTGTCGGACCAGCCATAATTCAGTCATTCCGATCCTCCCCAATGGGGTATGCTGTCAACATCCACTCTTCATATTGTGCCACACGCCGGAAGCCGATTTTTTTATAACAGGCAATTGCGGCGGCATTGTCGGCGCGGACATTGAGCCCAATGGTTCCCACCTGTTGCCGCAGGGAACGGCACAGGGCCGCGGTGACCGCAGTGCCCAAGCCGCGGCCGCGCAGTTCCGGCAGGGTGGTGATGTTTCCCAGGGCGGCCACATCCTGGGCGGGCGAATAGACATGCACCCCGGCCACACTGACCAAGGTTTTATCGCGCCACAGCCCATAATATTGACCGGTTTCAATCATCCGGGGATCAAACCAATTCCCCGGGTAGGCGGCCTCATAAAAGCTCAGCAGGGCTGGCAGGTCATCTTCCACCATCCGCCGGATCCGATCCCCGGGAGGTGGCGGGCACTCCGCCCCGCTCCACTGCTGCAGGGCCATTTTGTCGTGGATCCCATAGGAGTCCATCCGGTACTCTTCAGAGAGGAAGCTGAAGTCCATCCCGGCCGGCAGATGGGCATAAAAGCGGCGGGGTAAAAACGGCAGCAATGTCTGCAGCAGGTTTTGGGTGGGGCGATCATCCCCGGTGGCGGTCGCCAACAAAATGGGTAGTTCCGAGCCGGTGTACAGCAGGGCCAGGCGCTCAATCTCTCCCAATTTTAAACTGGCATACCAGGTGGTATAGGGCCAGAAGAAATCATCCAGATCCCCCAGTTCATAAAGATGAACCAGTAGATCCTGGCGCAAATAGGTGGCAATGGCGGTCCGATCATGTAGAATAGTTGGAATCATAGGGTCAATGATCTGCCGGATGAGCAGAGCTCATCCACGGCCCAGGTTATGAAGGCGAATTGGGGTCAGGGAGTCAGTGACGGCGGTGGGGTGGGGTTCCGACCTCCAAGCCAGGCCGTGAGCCCGGCAGCGCCGAACACCAATAGTTCATCCAGCGGCCCGGGGATGAACCCTCCCAGCAGGGCGTACAGCCCGGCTCCGACCAGGGGGAGCACAATCCAGCCTGGAGTATTGGGCTGGCGGCGCAGCCAGAGCAGGTAAGTCAGGAGGCCACCCAGCGTGCCTGCCGCAGCATCGTCAAGCCCCAATGGCAGGGCATCGGGCAGGATGTTGTAAAGTGCACCCATCAAAAAGGGCAGCGCCACGGTCAGTTGGGTGGGATGGCGAATCTGGCTCAAGAACAGCAGGCTGAACAGGAAAAATATGCCAAACAGGAGCCCGGCAATGAGCAGGCCGGTTTTGAAATCCTTGATGGCCCATCCCAGGACCAGGCCAACGATGGGAAATGTCAGCCCAACGGCAGCTGTGGCCAGGGCCAGGTTGGTTCTTTCCTTATCGTTCAACGGTTTCCTTTGGGGCCAGTTCGGTGACGGCGTCAAGCACCTGGTGGGTCAGGTCGTCAAGTCCGTTATAGCGGATGCTCCAGCGGGAGATGCCACACAGGGTGTTGGAAAAATCCGCCTCCTGTGGAATAGCTGCCAGGACGGGAATGTTTTTGGCATGAGCATACCCGGCTTCAATGCCCAATCCCACACCTTTTTCACTCAGGATCACCATCACCAATTCACAATTTTCCAGCAAACAAAAGGTTTGCTGCATCAGTTCCCGGGGAGACAGGCTGATCATTCCCCAGTTTTCGATCTCCTGCATCACGCACCGGACTTGCAGGTCGTGTCCTGCCAGGGCCTGCGTCAAGGCCTCAATCCAGGTGCGATTGCGCTGGTCCGGGTAGTATTTTATCGATAAAAAAACATCCACCCGGATTAATCCTCCTGGGGGCTGGTTTCGTGGTTGGACAGGCTCTGATCAGCGGCGGCATCCAGAGCGCGGGCCAGGCGGCGTGCTTCCAGCGGGGTCAGGGAAATGCAAACCTCATCGGCGCGCAGGATGCGTTCATCGTCCGGACAATCTTCCCGCAGGCTGACACAGATATTATCCTCATAGGTGCTTTCTTCTTCGTCGTAGAAGATTTTTACTCGCAGCGAACCATCCAGCAACAGGATTTCCATTTCACACCTCGAAAAAATAATGCGCCATCCCAATCCAGCCGGGGTGAATTAATCTTCAAAGATGGAAATAGCGCCTTCCGGGCACTCTTCAGCTGCCTGACGGACATCCCCTTCGGTCCCGACGGGAACATTATCAACGATGACAACGGCAAACCCGCCATCTGATAGTTGGAAGACGTTGGGCGCAATCGTTTCGCATACGCCACAGCCGATGCAAATGTCGGGGTCTACAAAAGCTTTCACGCGGCCTTCTCCTTGAAGGGGGATAATGATAACAGCATTATAGATGCAAGCGCGGTAATTCGTCAATGGCACTTTCTGAGGTTCAGACAAAAGTTCGGACATTGGGGTAAATCAAGCTCCGGAAGGTA
>DAOQTN010000446.1:0-2885 GCA_035340555.1 Anaerolineaceae bacterium
AATGAATCAATGGGGGTGGATGTTGCTCTTAACCAGGCTGATCTGATGGCCGCTCAAGAAGGCGCGGGTTTCTTCAATCACCGCGCGCAGGCTGCCCACCAGCTTGAGTTTGTCTTCCACGGGCATTTCGCCCTCAGCGGCCAGGCCGCCCGCCCCGCTGCCATAGATGGCCAGCGCCCGCTGCAAATCCCGGAAGACGCCAATGTAGTCCACAATCAGGCCGTTCACCTTTTCGCCAAACACCCGGTTGGCCCGGGCAATGGTCTGCATCAGGGTGTGATTCTTCATCGGCTTGTCGAGGTAGATGGTGGCGCAGGCGGGGGCGTCAAAGCCGGTCATCCACATAGCACAGACAAATACAATCCGGAAGGGATCGCTGGGGTCTTTGAATTTGGTCGCCAGGTCTTCCTGCTGCATCCGCCGGCGGTGCTGCATAATCTCGGCGCCTTTGGCCCGCAGGTCTTCCTCTTCGTTCTGGCCCTGCGAAACCACCACCGCCATATCGGTGGACTTCATGTAATCCCGCCGGGCTTGCAGCGCCGGGCGGTCTTCGTCGGCGCAGGTCTCCAGTTCGGCTTCCAGGGCTGCCAGCTCCCGCGCCCAGTGGGCGCGCACTTTGTCGTGCATCTTGACGGCGGTGGCCTTGTCAATGGAGATGACCATGGCCTTGCCGTGGAAGCCCCGCCCCAGGAAGTGCTGCACAATGTCTGCGGCAATCTTCTCCAGCCGGTCGTTGCGGGTGATCAGGTGATATTCCCGGCTGAACTCCCGTTCCAGCCGGCTCTCCTGCCCTTCGTCCAGGTCGGCGTCATCCAGCAGGTCGGCCATGTCCTGGTTGAGGTTGGGGTTGGTGAGCTGCAGTTCGGGGATGCGGTTTTCGTAATACAGCGGCACGGTGGCCTGGTCGTCCACCGATTGTTTGAAGTTGTAGATGCTGACGTAATCGCCAAAGACCTGGCGGGTCTTTTCTTCGCCGGCCATCAGCGGGGTGCCTGTAAAGGCCAGGAAGGCCGCATTGGGCAGGGCGTTGCGCATGTTCAGCGCCAGCACGTCGTACTGGCTGCGGTGGGCCTCATCCGTCATCACAATGATGTCGCGCCGCTCCGAGAGCTGCGGGTAGGTGTGTCCGTTATCAATGCGGAATTTCTGAATCAGGGTGAACAAGAAGCGGTGATCTTCCCGCAGCAGGTCTTGCAGATGGTCGCCGCTGCTGGCGCGCACGCTGTGCTCTGGCTCGGTGACCACGCCGCAGTTGGCAAAATTCTTGTAGATCTGGTCGTCCAGTTCCACCCGGTCGGTCACCACCAGAAAGGTCCAGTTGCCGGGCAGTTTGCGCAGCACTTTCTGCGAGAAAAACACCATCGAGTAAGATTTGCCGCTGCCCTGCGTATGCCAGAAGACCCCCAGCTTGCCCTGATTCTCGCGGATTTGCTGAATGGACTGGAAGGCGGCGTTGACCCCCAGCATTTGATGATTCTTGGCGATGATCTTGCGCAGCCCGCCCTTGGCGTCTTCATACAGGGTAAAGTTCTCAATCAGGTCGAGCAGTTTTTCGGGGTCACACACGCCCCGCAGCATGGTCTCCAGCGAGATGAGGCCCTCTTCCCCCTCGCTGTTGATTTTCTTCCACTCGGCAAAATGCTCCCAGGTGGCCGAAAGGCTGCCAATGCGGCTTTCGCTGCCGTTAGACAGGATGATGATGGCGTTGTACCAGAAGAGCTGCGGGATGGTGTTCTTATAGTCCCGCAGGTTGCCGTCGTACGCGGCTTTGACCGCCTTATGCGCTGCCTTCAGTTCGATGAAGACCAGCGGCAGCCCATTGACAAAGCCAATCAGGTCTGCCCGGCGCTTATACACCTCGCCCGAGATCCACAACTGCGAGGCCAGGAAGAAGTCGTTATTTTGGGGGTTGGTCCAGTCAATCACCTGCACGCGCTCGGTGCGCTCGGCGCCGTCTTCATCCCGGGCGGTCACCAGCACCCCGTGCCGGATCAGCAGGTACACCTGGCGGTTGGCTTCCACCGGGCTCAGCGCGCTGCGGTCACGGCTCAGCTCTTCGGCTGCCAGCGCCAGCAGGCTCTCGGGCAGGTCGGGGTTCAGCCGGCGCAGCGCCGCCAGCAGCCGGGGCTGCAGCACCACCTCGGCAGAGGTTTGCCGGCCCAGGCTGCCCTGGGGGCCAAAGCTTTCCTGGTAGCAGTTAGCCGCCTGCCAGCCCAGGCTTTGCAGCCGGGCAATGGCGGGTTGTTCAATCAGGCGGTCTTCAGAATAGTCCATGGCTTTTTCTCTCTGCCGCAAAAAGGGGGTAGGCGCCGCTTACAGGGTGGGGATCTCCAGGGCTTCCACGTCCAGCTCGCCGCTGATCAGCCGCGGCAGCAGCAGGTCGCGCTGTTGGCGAAGATTGCGATTCTGTTTTTTTATTGTAAGAATTATGGAATCGATAGGTTTGATCAACTCAACATACTTTAGCTGAACAGAATATTCAGGAACCAATATTTTGAATGAAGCTAACAATTCAGTATTTAATGATAGCCGTGTCGCCCCTGTAGCAAATTGTTCTAGTTGCCGGTTAAATTGAGATAAGTGATAGTAGTAAGCCAGAAAACGAGGGTGTAATCGATCATTAATAGGTAAACGCACACGAAGTGTTTGGCCAGAAAAAAACCATCCTGAATTCTGTTCAAAAACGTATGCCGAATCTCCCACACGTCCAACGCGTGTTACAACAATATCCCCTTCCTGTAATCTATATGCTTGTAATTCTGCCCACTTATGCTCGCCGACTAAATCTAGATTTTCATCGTCTATTTGCCCATTTATTATATGCTTTACAAGTATAAGGGGGATACCTACTGCTCTATAATCATGCGCATGTAAGTTACTTCCAA
>DAOQTN010000447.1:0-2883 GCA_035340555.1 Anaerolineaceae bacterium
GGGGCCGCTGGCGGTGGCAGAGGTGCTGCGCATTGCGCGGCAGGTGGCGGCTGGGTTGAGTGCCCTGCACGCCCAGGACGTGGTCCACCGGGATCTTAAACCCGGTAATATTCTGTTTGGTGGGGCCGGGGTCGCCCGGGTGGCTGATTTGGGTTTGGCGCAACCGGCGAGCGCACTGCAGTTGAGTGCGTCCAGTCTCGGTGACGGAGGGCGGCTGCAGGTTTCGCCCGGCACCCCGGCGTACATGAGCCCCGAGCAGGCCAACGGCGGACTCCACCACCTGCCTCCGGCCTCCGATATCTACACGCTGGGGCTGATCATATTTGAAATGTTGACGGGACGCTCCTATAAAATCATGCGCCCCGGGACCCGGGTGGGAGCGCTGCGGCCGGATGTTCCGGCGGCGCTGGATGAACTGGTGGCTGAAATGCTGGCGGAGGATCCCCTGAAGCGTCCCTGGGACGGGGCCGCGGTTGAAACCGCCCTGGCTGGATTGTGCGCAGAGTTGCCGGGCTCCGGTCAGACGGGGGCCGTTCATCACCCCCCCGCGATTCACCATCTGGATGAGGGATTGAAAGCGCTGGATGAAATGATGGCCGCAGGGGAGTGGCAGCTGGCCCAGGAGACCCTGCTGGAACTGGAGCAGGACTTTCCGGGCAGTCTGCGTTTGAAACTTCCCCGCAAGCGGATTGGGCAGGCTCTGGCAAAGCGGGAAGGGGCCACCGAAGAGCGCCTGGCCGATCCCCATCCGGAGGCAAACGGCGGCGGGTCGGCGGCCGCCCGGCGTGGAACCGGCAATGAAGAGGCCGCCCGCCGCGCAGCTGCAGAACGGACCCGGCGGGAAGATCCCCAGCAACCTGGTCATCTGCGATGCTTGGACGAGCGGGTTTTTATCCGGCTGGACCGGAACCTGGAGATGGAATTCATCCACATCCCGGCGGGCGAATTTCTGATGGGCAGCGATTCCCAGGAGGATCGGGAGGCTGATGCTGATGAACAGCCCCGGCACCTGGTGAACCTGCCGGATTACTGGATCGGCCACTCCCCGGTGACCAATGCCCAGTTTGGCACCTTTGTCCGGGCCGAGGATTACCGTACCACGGCCGAGGTCGAGGGGTACGGTTGGATCTGGACGGACCGGAACTGGGAACACATCCCCGGGGCAGACTGGCGGCATCCGGCCGGGCCGGACAGCACGATTGAGCAAAAATCCAATCACCCGGTGGTGCAGCTCAGTTGGGAGGATGTCAGCGCCTATTGTAAATGGCTGAGCCGGTTGACCGGCCAGAAGATCACTCTGCCGACCGAGGCGGAATGGGAAAAGGCCGCCCGGGGGACCACGGGCCGCCGATTCCCTTGGGGGGACCAGGCACCCGATGTCAACCGGTGCAATTTTGGCATGAATGTCAACGACACCACCCCGGTGGGGCGATACAGCCCGCAGGGGGACAGCCCGTATGGCTGCGTGGACATGGCGGGAAATGTCTGGGAATGGTGTGCCGACTGGTATGATGAAAATTATTACCCCAACGCCCCCCGCTCCAGCCCGACCGGGCCGGACACCGGCCAGTATCGGGCGATTCGGGGTGGTTCCTGGGATTATGGGGCCCGCTTTATGCGGGCGGCCTTCCGCCTTTGGTACACCCCCGCCTACCGCTACGACAACCAGGGTTTCCGCTGCCTGCTGCGTACCATCTCCTGACCTGAGACCGCCCGGCCCGGCCAATTCCGGCTTGAGCCAAGCCCAGCTCCCCCGGCGCCTCCAGTCTTGCGGCGGAGATGCTTCCGCTCAGACCCCGCCGGGTTTCCGCTTGTCCCCTCCTCTGGGATGAAATGGCCGCGGTCAGGAAATGCCGGGGTGGGTGAGCCTGGTCCTGAGGGTATCCGGCGCAGAACCCCTGCTGCCCGGTCTGTGTCAGGAAATGCGGGGTGGGTGAGCCTGGCCCTGAGGGCGGCCTGCCCGGCGGCCGGGAGACCCCATGCGCCCGGCGCACCCGGTTCAGATTGGCCGCGGCCCGGGTTGGGTGGTGAGGGTGGCGTTGGTTTGGAGATTGACTCAGCTGCAAGCTGGGCCGAAGACCCGGGGTCTCCCGCCTCTAAGGCTCCGGCAGCCAGCCCTCCGGCGCGGTCTGTTCCGGCAGCGTGCTGCTGAAGCCGCGGCCGTCCCGGAAGACGAAATAGGTCACCGCCCCGTTGTGGATGGAAAAATCGTAACTGTAGTCGGTGCCGCGCTGGGTGAAACTCAGGGTGTAATCGCCGACCGGCAGGTCACTGAGCACCAAATTCTCTTGGTAGTACTCATCGCTGTTCAGCCAGGGGGCGTAGGACAGGATGATCCAGCGGCGGCTGCCGGTTTTGGGGCGCACCGTCACTTCGACCCCGGCCAGCAGGGAGCCGGTCCCGTCCAGCACCCGGCCCACCAGCACGCCCATCCCCTGGGGTGGGGTCAGCCAGAGTTCGGGGTTGCGGTGATTGTAGTACCGTTGGGCGTTTTCCAGCCGCACCTCAAAATGCAGGTGGGGCCCGGTGGTGTTGCCGGTGTTGCCCACCAGTCCGAGGGTCTCCCCGGTTTCAACGCGCTGTCCCAGGATGACATGGATTTCGTCCATGTGCGCATAGACGGTCTGCAGCTTGCGCCCTTCATAGCCAAAATCATGGCGGATCATCACTGCCAGGCCGTAGGGATCTTCAGGGTTGTCGTCGCCGTGCAGCAGCCCATACCCGGCCCAGACCACCCGGCCGGAGGCGGCGGCAATGACCGGGGTCCCCTGGGGGGCATCAATATCGATGCCGGTGTGCAGGATGGTGCTGTTGGGGAATACATAGCCATAGCGGTAATCCGCCAGCGGCCAGTTGACCTGATCCACACACCGGCATCGATAT
>DAOQTN010000448.1:0-2851 GCA_035340555.1 Anaerolineaceae bacterium
ACCTTGACGAAGTGCGTGTTATAATTACTGTTTGCGCGTACAGGCTCTGCACGCGGTTTTTATGATGCTTGCTGCTCGGTCCACTCTGCACACCAGGAGATAGGTATGCCTTCTGATTATTCTACCAAGTCCTATGCTCGTATTCCGGCAATCTTCCATATGCCCGATCTGATTGAAGTCCAACTGGATTCCTTTGTTCGCCTCAAGCGGGAAGGATTGACCGATCTCTTCGATGAGATCTCCCCGATTGAGTCCTATAACAAGGGGATGAAACTTTACTTCCCCGGTCGATCTCCGGAAGCACAGCAGTGGGGCTTGCATTACTGGTTCGGTGAACCCAAACACACCATGGATGAGTGTGTTGAGCGTGACCTCACCTATGCCAGTCCTTTATATGTCTCTGTGTTGCTGGCTGGACCTGATGTTCCAGAACCCATCAAGCAGGACATTTTCCTGGGCGATTTCCCGGAAATGACCGACAAGGGCACATTCATCATTAACGGTACTGAACGCGTGGTGGTGAGCCAATTGATCCGCTCTCCGGGTGTTTATTTTGAAGCTCCATTGGATCGTGCCACCGGTCACCGTCTGGCGATGGCCAAACTCATTCCTGACCGCGGCGCCTGGATGGAATTTGAAACCCGCAAAAATGATTATATTATCTTGAAGTTCAACCGCAAACGCACCGTGCCGATTACCATTTTCCTGCGGGCACTGGCGGCCGTGAGTGACAGCTTGGGGGATTCCCCACTGAAAACAGGCACGGACGAGGAACTTCTGGCCTTGTTCCAGGACGTGGATAATAATCCCGACCGCATGTTTATCCCCTCCACCCTGCGCCAGGAGCCCGTTTGGGACCCGGCCCAGGGGTCGGTTGCCCAGGCGGCGCTGATTGAATTCTTCAAACGCATGCGCCCCGGTGATCCTGCCACGCTGGACAATGCGCGCACCTTTGTTGAAGAGCAGCTATTTGATCAACGTCATTACGATCTGGAACGGGTGGGGCGTTACAAGTTGAATCAGAAACTGGATCTGATGGACCGGATTCCGGTGTCTCATCGCAATGTGACCGCCTGGGATGTGGTTTATCTGGTCCGCCGCATGATTTTGATCAACAACGAGCGCGAGGACAAGGACGATATTGATCACCTTGGCAACCGTCGCGTGAAGACCGTCGGCGAACTGATTCAGAACAAGCTGCGCATTGGCTTGCGCCGCATGGAACGGGTCATCAAGGAACGCATGTCCATCCGTGACCAGGAAAATCTATCTCCGGTGAGCTTGATCAATATCCGCCCGGTGGTTGCCGCCATGCGCGAATTTTTTGGCTCCAGCCAGCTTTCACAATTCATGGATCAGACCAATCCGCTGGCGGAACTCCGCCACAAGCGCACCCTCTCGGCGTTGGGTCCGGGTGGTCTGCGCCGGGAACGCGCCGGCTTTGATGTGCGCGATGTGCACCACTCCCATTATGGCCGCATCTGCCCAATTGAAACCCCGGAAGGCCCGAATATCGGCTTGATTGGCCGCCTGGCTTCGTTTGCCCGGGTCAATGAATACGGGTTTATTGAAACCCCCTACCGCCGGGTGGTCAAAACCTTGGGTTGCACTGACCCGCGTTTGGTCGGGCGGATGGTGCGGGAAAACCTCACCGATCCTGATACCGGCGAAGTCATTGTGCATCAGGGCGAGCGGATCACTGCTGATCAACTCCCGGCGATTGCCAGACTGAATCGGGCTTCCATCTTCGTCACGCCGTTTGTGTCTGATGATGTGGAATATCTCTCGGCGGATGCTGAAGACAAGTTTGTCATTGCGCAGGCCAACACCCCGCTTAATGTCCACAGCGAATTTGACGTTGAACGAATTTCCTGCCGCCATCACTCGGATTTTATTATTTCCAGTGTTGAAGGCGTCAATTACATGGATATTGCCCCGCACCAGGTTGTCGGTATCAGTGCCGCGTTGATCCCCTTCCTGGAACACGACGATGCCAACCGGGCATTGATGGGTTCGAACATGATGACCCAGGCCGTCCCCCTGATCAACCCGGATGTGCCGCTGGTATCCACAGGCATGGAAGGCTATGCCGCCATTGACTCAGGCCAGGTTTTGGTCGCCGAAGAGGATGGCGAGGTTGTGTCTGTCACCGGACGTGAAATTATTGTGCGCAATGCCAACGGGCTGCGCTCATATTTGCTGCGAAAATATCAACGCTCCAACCAATCCACCTGCATTGATCAGCGGCCGGCGGTCACCAAGGGGCAGCTTGTGCACCGGGGTGACGTTCTGGCGGACTCCTCCTCCACCGTGGGCGGTAATCTGGCCCTGGGCCAGAACGTTACGGTTGCCTTTGTCTCCTGGGAAGGCGGCAACTTCGAGGATGCCATTCTCATTTCCGAGAAACTGGTCCAGGAAGACTGCTTCACCTCTGTGCATATCGAAAAATATGAAGTCGAGGCCCGCGACACCAAACTGGGCCCCGAGGAAATCACCCGGGACATCCCCAACGTCGGTGAAGAAGCCATCAAGGATCTGGATGAGCAGGGCATCATCCGGATTGGTGCGGAAGTCGGGCCCAATGACATTCTGGTCGGGAAAATCACCCCCAAGGGTGAAAAGGAACTGACCCCGGAGGAACGTCTGCTGCGGGCCATTTTTGGCGAAAAATCCCGGGATGTGAAGGATACCTCCCTGCGCATGCCGCATGGTGAACGGGGCATCGTTGTGGATGTCAAAGTCTTTACCCGGGAAGACAGTGTGGATCTCTCGGCCGGGGTGGACACCATGGTCCGGGTCTCAGTGGCCCAGCGCCGTAAAATTGCCGCCGGCGACAAGATGGCGGGGCGCC
>DAOQTN010000449.1:0-2846 GCA_035340555.1 Anaerolineaceae bacterium
GGATTTCCCTACCTGGGTGGCTTGGATGCAACCATAGCCGCACCCCGCCTGGAAGTGCCGCGCCGGCGCATCCCGGCCGGTTCGGTTGGCATTGCCGGTGAACAAACCGGCATTTACCCGCTGGAGTCCCCCGGCGGTTGGCGTCTGATTGGACGAACAACAGTCACTTTATTTGACCTGACCGCCCAACCGCCCTGTCTGTTGGCGCCAGGCGACCAGGTCAAATTTATACCGATTTCTTGATACCGGGCTCATTCATCCGGGTTGGAAAGACAGGCCATTGCTGCAAAAAGCAGCCCGACCACAGCGGCAGCGAGATAGATGACAGCCATGAGATCATTGCGGGCGGCAATCAAAGCCCGGCACTCCTTTCTTGAAAAATAGGCCCTGCTGGGGTTCCTACCTGCAGGATGGGGGCAGGTCCACCATTAATAACCCTAAATCCAGGGCGGGGTTACAGGATTCAGACGCTGTTGGGCCTGACTGGGTTCCCGGCAGGCTGTGCTATAATCCCAACACATGCAAAAAATGGCTCGCAATATCCTGACTGGTCTGGGTTTGCTGGTGGTCCTGTCGATGGCGCTGTGGGGGTGCCGTGCCCAACCACCAGTTGAACCCTTTGTCAGCGCCACGCCCACGGCGACGCCGGAAATTGCGTATAGCTTTACTCCGGATGCCGGAACGTTAATGGCGACGGCAACACCGCCGGGAGCGCTTCCGATTTGGGCGCCATTTGCCGCGCCCCGCCAGACACCGGTCACCCCCATTCCCCCTCCGTTGACCGGGCTGCAGCGTCCGGATGAAGTCCGGGTTCTGGCAGTTCTGGGGATGGATCAACCGGCGCCCTACCCGGGCCGCACCGATGCCATCCTGCTGGTGATTTACCACCCGCGCCTGGCCAAAGCCAGTTTGCTGTCGGTCCCGCCGGACCTGCTGGGGTATGTCCCGGGGCAAACAATGCAGCGGTTGAACTCTGCCTATGCCATGGGGGATTTTCGCACCATTTCGGATGCCTTGGCCTACAACCTTGGACTGCGGCCGGATGACTGGCTGGTAATATACGAGGATGCATTGATCTGGTTTGTGGATGATATGGGCGGGTTGGAAATGACCCTGTTGGAACCACTGCCACCTCATGCCTGCGGCGGGATTCCGGCGGGACCGCAGGTGTTGAACGGCGAGCAGACTTTGTGCTATCTGCGCTACCGGGACGGCAGCGCTGAACAGGCCCGGAATTTTCGCCAACAGGAGGTGGCCCGGCTCCTCTTCATGGGGTTGCTGCAGAGCGGTTCCCTGGCCAATCTGACCGAACTTTATGCCGACTACCGCCCGTTTATTGAGACCAGCCTGTCACTTGAGGACCTGCTGCAGGCGGTGCCTTTGGCGGTCCAGTTGGGGGACGAAAACCGGATTGGCTATTTTCAAATTCAACCCGCCGATTTGCGCCTTTGGGCAATTGCTGGTCCCATCCCGGCCCCCGTGATGCTGCCCATTCCGGATGCTGTCCGGCAGCGCATTCAACAAGCCATCGATTTTGTGCTGACCCCTGAGCCGTTTACCGGAACCGTGCTCACCCTGGAAGCCGCCCTGACCCTCGCGCCCACGCCCACCCACACGCCCACCCTGACCCCCACGCCGACCAAAACCGTCACCCTGACCCCGACACTGACCCTGACCCCCACCATCACTTTGACGCCCAGCATCACGCTGACGCCAACGCAAACCTTAACGCCTTCGGTGACGCCCACTCCGACCCCGTAAGCTGCATTTGTTGGCAGTGTTTGCCAACAAGCCTTGATCAACAGGATTGGCGTCAAGCGTTGGTAAACTATGCAGTCAACAGCGTTGTTGAATACCGTTTGTCAACCGACTTACCGGCCGGCTTCGGCAAAAAGCGCCACTTGGGCAATCCGACCAGCCACGGCATAGACGGTGAAGGAGAATTCGGCTTCGTCCCCAGGCGAAAGCGGTGCCGGGCTGTCCCACCACCGCAGACCAATCACGTGCCCGGCTTCATCGTAGGCCACAGCCAGAACCCGGCACCAGCGCGCCTCGGTGCCCCCTTCACCCAGGGCGACCTGTCCGCTGACAACAGCCCATTTTCCGGGGGGGGCAATCTCTGTGACGGTGTTTTCGATCTGCACCGTAACATAGCGCGGGTCATCTGCGGCTAGCGGCAGTGCACTGACAATTTGTAAAGTCGGTTCGCCTGCCGGGCGGGGGCCGGCAAAATGAGCCGCCAGGGGCAGGGGCTGTCCGGCAGGCAGCACGTTGAGTGGCAGGGTGGCGGTGGCGGCTGCCTCCTGGCCGTTTTCCGGGTCGGTGAAATGGATCAGCACGGCCACATTTTCCAGTCGGGTCTCGCTTGAGGCAGTCAGAAAACACCACCAACCGCCCCCGGCATCCGGCAGGCAGTCTGGTGCCCCCAGCTGCAGCGGGGCTGCTGTGGCCGTGGGGGTCGCCTCACCCGGCGGCTGCGGCGTCATTTCCGGCAGCAGCAGGATCGTGCCGACACTCATCATCCAGGGATCAACCGTGGGATTCAAGGTTTTGATCACCTCAACCGGTACCCCGTAGCGCAGGGCAATCCCAAACATGTCTTCATCAGACTTCACCACATGGGTGCGCGGTGTTGAGGTGGGGGTGGGCAGCGGTGTGGCGGTGAAGGGGCTGGTGGGGGTGACGGTTGGGCTTGGGGTTGCGGATGGCAGCGGGGTGAATTCACCCACTCGCGTGGGCTGCACCGTGATGGTTGGGATCGGTGTGCAGCCGGCCAGCAGGATTGCCAATCCCCCAAAACACAGCAACACTAAGCGCTTCATCAGATTACTTTGCGGTAGAAACCA
>DAOQTN010000450.1:0-2834 GCA_035340555.1 Anaerolineaceae bacterium
GGCCTTTGTACACGGGGAGCTGGAAGCACAGCGACTTGAGCGCCGCGCCGATGGCTGCCGTGCGGGCGCCTTCTTCGGCGTAGGCGAAGTCGTTGGTATTGGCCGCGCCAGTGATGATGGGATACCAACAGATCTCTCCCTGTTCATTCACCAAAGCGTAGCTGAACACCGCGTACTTCAGGTGCGCCGTGACCCGCTTGCCTTCGCCTAAACCAATGAACACCAGGTTTTCCGGGCTGTACTCCAGTTTCCAGCCCAACCCACGCAGGCCGAAGACCTGGGTAGCGCGCTCGATCATGTAGCCGGTGTTGATATCGGTCAGATCAGCGCCGCCCGGCACGCCTTTGTAGGCCTGAGGCTCGAATGGTTCAGCGAGTTTTTCCACAATCTGGCTGACTGGCACGCCGGTCAGCGTAAAGAGCTTGTCGTTCATGATTGATTACCTCCGGAGGTAGATCGCCCCTGTGCGACAGGGGCGGTTGATTGAATTGCCACTGTCTGCAAGGGGAGACGGCCCCGAATGCAATCGCAGACCTACGGTCTGTTCAACGATTGCTCTTTTTGCTTACTAGCATCCGTCTCTTTGCATGTTAAGGTGCCTTGCGTCGGCGACGATCTGAACTGCGTTCCGATCGCTAGCCTTTCGCAGTCAACCCGCCGGGACTCGGACCCGGCTGCAGGCCTTACCTGAGGCTGGTGGTGAGAGGAAACTCAATTTCTTGAGTGACCTCTCTGCAAATGGCGTTATAGCCATCTGCTTGGACAGAACGCAGAGCGTCCTCTCCAGCGCACGCACGATTACGGCTCAAGTGAGCGTCCTTGAAAAAGAAACCGGGCTGGTGGCCGCGGCCAATCCTGGTGCATTCGGGCGGGTAGCCCTTGGCGAGGATCAAAGATGAAATCTATCATTATGCTCATCCTCCATCCTCCCCAACGGCCGCCTACCATTCTTCTGCCCACAAGGGCGTGCTATGGGAAATATCAGGCACTTTGCAGGCGATCAGCGTTTCAAGATCGGTTGCCACGCCATGCAGGTTCTTCAGCTTACAGTCGCCGATCAGCCTGGCCCGGCGCTGCGCGTTGCGAGCGCACAAAGCTACCCGGCTTTGAAGCTGTGCCTGGTTGCGCCATTTTTCATCCAATTCCTTGGCGCTCAGTTCCACTTCAACGTAAATCGTCTCGGGCTTTTCGTCCGGCAGGCCGCGAACCACAGAAACGTCAGGGACGGCATTGGTTTGCACCCCTTCGATCTGAGGCAGTACGCCAACCTGAAAACCGCGGAAGCGGGCATGCATGGCAAAGATCATCACGGCCAGGGTATGCTGAGGAAACTGCACACCCTGGTGCATCCGGTTCATGCGCTGGCGTTCGGTTTCAGCTACACCCCAACCAAGGATCTGGCACAACTGCCGCCCATCCTCGGTGAGCTGGAGCATGGCAAGCGAGGTGTTGGGGGCGCTCATTTCCAGGACTTCGCGGCTGATAAGGTTCTTTTCGACCATGCTGTCATACACCCGGCGCAGCGCCCCGGTGCGCGAGCCAATCCCCTCCACCTGGCTGATCAGGTAATCCACTTCCAGGCGAATATCCATGCCCTGGCCGAGCAGGTACAGCACGTAAAGCTTGCGCCGTACCTGGCGTTCCCAATCGACTTCGTTTAAGCCAGCTTTTGGAAAATGGCTTTCGAAGCGCGCCGGCAGCGCAGCAGGTAACCGCAGAGCGCGGATATCCCGTAAGAGATCCATGTGTGCAAACATTCGGCTCTGTACATTGATGTCTACAACGATTGGATTGCTCTCAGGCTGGGGCAAGGCTGCTACATCACTCGTCACAGACGAAGAAGTTGCTGCCGATTGCTCCATTGGTGTTTCGGGATTAGTCGCTGCGGGTACTGGAGCAATGGTGGATGATGGTAAAGCCAACCTTCCCTTGAGAGCCTGGTTTTCGGCTTTCAACTGTTCTAGTTCAGCTAGAAGATTGTCATTCCAGCTAACGCCATTTGCCTGGATGGGCAGGCTGGCAAAGAATTTCCGCCACCGTTCTGGCCCCCAATTCTCCGGCGCAGTGGGGTCAGTACGGCGTGCGTTTTCGATTTGTACGCCTGCCAGGCGTTGAGCCAGTTCGGTCAAGACGCCGCGCAGCTCGCGCAGGGCGCTTTCAGCCTGTTGGCGGAAATGCCGTTCAGCATCGAGTAGATCATCCAAAGCATTGGTGCGAACGTCGCCGGGCATTATGACCTCACAATTAGGGGCAGGTAAACCAAGAACAATGTTTTACTGCTGGAAACAGGAGTGGGGGCTGGGGTCTGTTCTTGAGACGGCTGGGGTGAAAGCGCCTGGATTGCCTCATTGAGCGCCTGGCGGGCCGTTTCACGATCTACAGCGCCAACTGCCCAATCGCTGATGGTCTGGGCAGCGAGAGCCAGCTTTTCCCGCTGGTATTCAAGCGCGGGCTGGCCCTCGCTGGCCAGGCGCTGGATGCTTTCAGAAGCCAGTTGAGCACGCACCGGGTCGGGTTGAGCGTTGAGCAGGGTAGCCAGAGTATCTGCGGCAGCCTGCAATTCACCCAGCTCGTCCAGGTAAGCGCTGCGAGCCTTGAGAACCTGCCACTCTGTCCAGGTCAGGGGCTTATCCCCTGCCGGGGTATAGGCATAGCCCAGCCATCCCAGGCCCGCCAGGAGGAGAATGGCGGCCAGGGCAATCAACGGCCAGCGGTATTCAGAAAGGTCAAGTTCCATATTGCATCCAGTTTCTTGTGGTCAAGGTCGTGGGTGGGGCAATCTACCCAAGTGGCGGAACGCCCCATTGATCGTTCAACGCATATAGCGGTTGATG
>DAOQTN010000451.1:0-2834 GCA_035340555.1 Anaerolineaceae bacterium
TCGCTGGTGGGGCTGGGCCTGGCCTATGTGATCTTCACCTGGCTGCTGCCGATTCAGTAAGTTTGGCTTGAAATTTTAGATTTAATCGTTGGCATTGCTGAAAGGCTCGGGCAATGTAGTCAGACGTTTAAGCAGGCATTTCAGTCCCCCGAATCTCAGGCGCAATTTTCAATCCTCAGGAGGTGTGGCATGAACTGCTGGCGAATTTTGATGGTTTTGGCCCTGGCGGTGGGCCTGGCCGCGGCTGGACTGCCGCCGGCGGCGCGCGCAGAGCAAATCCAAATGACAGCCTTTACGGGCATGGTGGCTGATGGCAGCGGGCATGGTTACCCGTTATATGCCGCGGTGATTGCCAATGATGGTGCCCAGAATTACACGGCTTTCACCAACCCCATGGATGGCATGTTTACCATGGAATTGGCCTCCGGCCTGTATGAAGTGACCATCATCCCCTACCTGGAAGGCTATCTGCCCTATGTGCAGGCCGGAGTTGACATTACCGCTCCGTTGAACGTGGCCTTGCAGGTTTCGCCGAGCTGCGAAGCGCCCGGCTACGGCCCCTGGGTGGAAAACACCTTATTCAACTACGATTTTACCCTCGGACAGCAGGGTTTCGCCATTGACATACCCGGTTCGCTTAATCCATCCTGGGCGTATGGCTTGCCATTGGAGGGGCCTGTCTCGGCGCTGTCTGTCTGGGGCACCAACCTTACTGGAGACTACAACCCGCTGGAAGACAGCCTCCTTGTCTCGCCGGTGATGGATACCAGCGCAGCGCCTAATGGCTTCTGGCTGCAGTGGAATCACTGGTACCAGATGGCTTATCCAGGCGATCTGATCTCGGTTGAGGCCCAAAATGCGCTGGGCCTGTGGCAACCTGTCTGGACGATCACCACCCCGGAATCGGGGAACTGGGTGCCAGAGATAGTGTATCTGGACGGGCAGTATGCCCACACTAATTTCCAGTTCCGCTTCCGGCTGACAGAAAACGATGATGGCACGCTGGCAACCGGCTGGTATATCATGAACGCGCGCCTCTACACTGCTGGCTGCGCCGTGCTGCCCGGCGGTCTCATCTGGGGGCATGCGTTTGACGCAAACACAGCTCAACCGGTAGATGGCGCGCTGGTCATCTCATCGGGGGTGCCGCCGTTCCAGGTCATCACGCAGACCTGGCGGGGCGATGGCGGGCACCAGGGCTTCTACATGGGCTTTCAGCAAACCCCACCGGAACAAATCACGCTGACCGCCAGCAAACTGTATTATGGCACAGCGGTCACCGGACCAATTACTGTGCCAGAAAATGGCCTCTACCAGCAGCCCATTGACCTGCCCGCCGGTGTTCTGGATTTTAACCCCGGCGACCTGGGCAACCTGGACTTCGGCTTCCTGGGCGGCGGTGAAGCCCTGTTGAAGCTGGAAAATACGGGGACCCTGCCAGTAAATTTTGAGGTGGTTGAATTGCCCGTCTTTGGGTCTGGCACACTGAACGCCCTGCCCGCCGCAGATGAGGCGTCCAAAGCCGCCACCTTCTATGCTTTTGACCAGATTTCGCATTCCCTGGTGAGTTTCTCTTCCAGCACGCCCGGCGTTCTTGTGCCGGTGGCGCCTTATCCTCAGATTAATGTTGTGGGCGCCGACTTTTTACCCGGCGAACCCCAGCAGCTTTATGCCATTGACAGCTATGCCAACCGATTAATCCGCTTGAATACCGCCACCGGCTGGCTCGATCGGGTGGGCAGCCTGCCGCCGCCCACCGACCAAAACTGGGTGGGCCTCACCGCCGGGGCCGATGGCTGGCTGTATGGGCTGGCGAGCAGTATTCCCCTGTCTCTCTGCACGGTGGTGCAAATTGACCCGGTTACGCTGACCGCTGTGCGGCAGATTGAACTCAAAGACAGCACGGGCACCTTCCCCCAGTTTGCCTGGGATATTGCCCTGGATGATGCGGGCAACCTCTACGGCGTCAATCCGGGCTCAGACCGGCTGTCTCGATTTGACCTGCAAACCGGGCTGGAACTGGAGCATGTGATCATCCCCTTCAACTC
This sequence comes from Anaerolineaceae bacterium, assembly GCA_035340555.1. Classification (GTDB taxonomy): domain Bacteria; phylum Chloroflexota; class Anaerolineae; order Anaerolineales; family Anaerolineaceae; genus JAGOFZ01. The sequence goes on from DAOQTN010000451.1 coordinate 2,049, forward strand.
AGAGCGAAGCGAATCGTCGCTGGAGTTCAACAGCGCCGATGGGCTGCTGTACCTTTCCATGCAGCCTGGCATGGGAAACCCGGCGCTGTACTCGGTTGATTTTGCCGGGGGACAATTCACCTCCCTGGGCGAACAGACCGGCACCCTGCTGGCGGGCCTGGCGCAGCCTGAAAGCGGGCGGGCTGATGTACCCTGGATCAGCGCCGACCAGGTCAGCGGGAACATTCCGGCAGGGGGCATCCTGGAAATCACCTTCGTCTTCACGCCGGGCGGATTGGCGCCGGGCACCTATCAGGCCTACATCACCCTTGCCACCGATGCCCCCGACCCAATCGGCGGCAATCAAATTCTGGGGCGCGGGCGCATTCCCATCACCATGCAGGTGGTGGCGCCCACGCTGCTGATCGAAACCCCCGAAACCGCCTACAACGGTCAGACCATCGAGGCGGTGATTGTCTTTGATGCTGATGGCGAGCTGATTGGCGGGGCCATTGAAGCCCAGGCCGCGATTGAAAACGCCCTGCCGCCGGGCTTTACCTATGTGCCCGACAGCCTGCTGGCTGACTATGGCACTGCCAGCTACGACTCAGACCTCCACGCCATCCTCTGGAACACCCCGGCAGACCTGGTGGACCCGCCCGAAGTGGTGATGATCACTTACCGCGCGGTGGTGACCGGCCCGGCGGGGGCGGCGCAGGTCAGCCAGATTGACCTGACCTACGGGGACAGCGGCGAATATACCGCTACTGCCACCGATATGTTGACGATTGGGCGCGCGGTCTTCCA
>DAOQTN010000452.1:0-2826 GCA_035340555.1 Anaerolineaceae bacterium
GAACTCGGCGTCCATGACCCACTGGCGAATCTGCGCACCGGCCTTGGCCAGGGCCATTAGCACCCGTTCCGTCGCGGCAAACGGGGCGTAAATTTCCAGGTTGCGCCGGATGGCGGCTTCATTAATAACCAGACCGGCGATCATCTTTCCGGCTGTCAGCAGCAGTTCATCGCAGGTCAGGAAGGCCTCCGGCAGCAGGGTGCGGCGGTTGGCGCTGTCGTCCAGGGTGCGCTCCAGCAGGGAATGGGCAGCGTTGTTCCAGGCGGTCAGCGGCATCAGGGCCAGCGGACGGGCCAGGGAATCGATTTTTTCCGCCTGGATGGGATTGCGTTTGAAGGGCATGGCTGAAGAGCCGACCTGCTTTTTACCAAAGGGCTCGCTCCACTCCCCCAGGGGCGGCGACTGCAGCAGCCGCAGGTCGAAGGCGAATTTGTACAGGGATTGGCCCAGTCCGGCCAGGGCACACAGCAGGGTATATTCCTGTTTGCGCGGGCTGGTTTGGGTGGTGACCGGGTAAAATGACAGCTTCAACCGGGCACTCAGGCCGGCTTCAAATCGGCCCAACTGGTCGACCCCCACCAGTTCGCCGTAGGCCGCACCGGTCCCCACCGCTCCCTTGAAACCTTTGCCGCGGATATGATTACGCCGGTCCAGCAGGGTTTGATAATCCTCCAGCAGATCCTGGGCGTAGCTGGACAGACGGTATCCCAGGGTGGTTGGCTCGGCGGGTTGCAAATGGGTGAAGGCCATCACCGGCAGCTGCGCCTGTGCCTCCACGGTATCCGCCAACTGCAGCAGGAGACCCTGCAGCCGCGGCAGCAACAGATCCAGGGCCTGGCGGATGCGCAGGGCATCGGCATTGTCCTCAATATCCATGGACGTCGCCCCCAGATGCAAACTGCCGCCGCCCTGGGGGCACTGTTCGGCATAGGTGCGCAGTTCGGCCATCAGGTCGTGATGAATCTCGCCCTCAATTTCCAGGGCGCGCCCGATGTCGATATGGTCGACATGCGATTGAATGTCAGCCAGGGCGGGGGCTGAAATCAGGCCAAATTCAGCCTGGGTTTCAGCCAGCGCCAGCCAGACGCGCCGCCAGGCGCGCCGCTTTTCCAATTCACTCCACAACCGCCGCATTTCCGGGCTTCCATACCGAAAACTGAATGGCGAACGATAGGTCTCAAATTCCATAATGCCTCACCGGGTTGTTTTCTTCTATTTTACTAGAATTATGTTGTTTATACATCCTTTGGCCCGGTTCGGCGCCTGGATTGGATTTTCCCCGTCCGGGGTCCGACGGTTACGGCACCCCCCAGAGCCGGATATCGCCGCCCGAAGCGCCAGAGGCCAGAATTTTACCATCCGCTGAAAAGGCCACGCCGTTAATGACCGACGTGTGGGCCCGCAGCCGGAAAACCTCGGCCGCGGCCTGGACCTCCCAGATGCGCAAATTGTCTTGAGCTGAGCAGCCGGCGGCCAGCAGGCGGCCATCCGGCGAGAAGGCGAGGCTGTTGACCGCGGTCATCTCCGCTTCAAGCAGACCCAGCTGATCACCACTGCCGGCATCCCAGAGGGTGATTTGCCCATCCGCCCCGCCGCTGGCCAGGATGCGGCCATCGGGTGAAAATGCCAGGCTCAATACGCCAGCGGCCGGCCCAGCCAGACGGCGGATTTCCCCTCCACTCACCGGATCCCATAAAACAATGCTGCCGTCGCTGCCGGCTGCAGCCAGGATGGTGCCGGCGGGGGCAAAAGCCACGCTGGAGACTGCTCCCATCCCACTGTTCAACTCGGTGAGACCCGCACCGCTGGCGGCATCCCACAGCCGTACGGTGCCATCCCGGCTGCCCGAGGCCAGCAGATGGCCATCAGGCGAAAATGCCAGGCTGTTGATCAGGTAGGCGTGCCCTTCCAGCGTCTGCAATTCCGCGCCACTCTCAGCATCCCAGATTTTAATGATGCCATCATTGCCCCCGGAGGCCAGCCGGCGGCCATCCGGTGAAAATGCCGCCCCCCGGGTGGTCGAGGTGTGGCCAGCCAGCCGGAGCAGCGGGGTGCCGGCCGGCACCGCCCAGACCTGCAGGCTGCCGTCGCCCGCCCCGGCGGCCAGTTTTGTGCCATCTGGCGCAAAAGCCAGGCTGAAAATAAAATTGATATGTCCCGACACCTGCTGCAGCGAGGCGCCGCTGGCCGCGTCCCACAGATGCAGCACCCCATCATAGCTGTGCGAAAAAATGGTTTGACCGTCGGGGGCATATTCCGCTCCAAAAACCTTGCTCGCGTGATCCAGTTGGCGCAGATCCTGCAAACTGACCGCATCCAGAATGTGCACGCTGCCGTCAAAACACCCTCCCGCCAGGGTTTTCCCGTCAGGGGCATAAGCAATGGACATGACCAGGGCCAGGGACTGCTCCTCAAGCCGGGCGGTTTCAGTTCCGCTGGCCACATCCCACAGGCGAATCGCCCGGCTGGCGGCGGATGCCAGGGTCTTTCCATCGGGTGAAAAATCAACGCTGTAAACTGGATCATTTCCATGGCTTAAAACATGCCGGGGGGTGCCGGCGTTGACATCCCAGATGATTGCCGTCTTGTCCAGTGCGGCGGATGCCAGCTGCGTCCCATCAGGGGAAAAGGTCAAGGCATGCAGCTGCTGGGTGTGCCCTTCCAACCGACGCAGTTCTGTCCGGCCCGCGACGTCCCACAGATGGATTGTTCCATCCGCGCTGCTTGAAGCCAGCAGGGTTCCATCCGCTGAGATGGCCAGATAGTTGGCAGTGCCCGCCGAGCCGGCAAAGCGCGCAGAAACACTTTCATGGCTCTTCTGGCAAA
>DAOQTN010000453.1:0-2823 GCA_035340555.1 Anaerolineaceae bacterium
TGGCTCCGGCTTTGGTGGGTTTGCGCACCTTTGGCGCCACCCGGGCCTGTTGAATAAGCGCGCTCAGGCGGCGCAGGGCATCCTGCCGGTTGGCCTCCTGGGTGCGGTAGCGGCGCGCTTCAATGACCAGCACCCCATCGGTGGTCATCCGGTTGCCAGCGAGCTTCTCCAACCGGTCTTTGACCTCGTCGCTCAGGGCACTGCTGGTACGCAGGGCAAAGCGCAGCCGCACCGCTGTCGCCACCTTGTTAACATTCTGTCCGCCCGGTCCGGCAGCCAGATAGGTCTCAAAGCTCAGGTCGTTATCATCCAGGATCAGGTCATCGGCCAGTTGTAGCATGGCTTAAATTGTACCCGAGGAATTGATCAGGCGGCTGCCTTTGGGGCGGACAGATCTTTGCCGCGCAGTGCAAAATAGAGCGTGCCCAGCAGTCCAAAGCCGAAGGCCACCAGGAAATTGGTGGCCGGGGAGACATCCCACAACAGCGCGCCAGAGAAGGCGGCGACTGAGACGATCACATCGCGGATCAGGTAATACAGCCCGAAAACGCTGGCCTTCTGACCTTCAGGAGCCAGGTCCATGATCAGCGCTTTGCGGGTCGGCTCACCGAATTCTTTCAAGCCGCGCAGAATGAAAGCCAGGATGAGCGCCGGGAAGGAGCGGCTGAACAGCAGCACCAGGGGAAAGAGTGTGAAGAATACAAATGTGGTCACCACATAGGGCTTTTTGGCGTTTTTGTCCGCCAGGTAGGCAATCGGGATGTAGATCAACATCGCCGTGACCATCTCGATGGTGGTCAGGATTCCGAACTGCACCGGCGTGATGCCGTTGTTCTTCACCGCCCAGATGACCACAAAGGCGTAGGGGATCTGCTCGGCAAAGCGCACCAAAATATCGGATATTAACAGGTTGCGCAGGTTCGGCGTGATGAGGTGCAGCAGCTTGAGCGGATTGCGCTGGGCTTCACCACCGGTCTTCTTATCTTCCACCATCACCTGCTGTAAGATCAGCGCCACTATACCCAACGCCAGCGCCACAATGAAGGCCACCCGCACACCGGTCTTCTCGCCGTAGGCCATGATCAGGGCTCCACCCACCATTGGTCCCAGCGCCATCGGAATGCGCCGCACCAGTGAGTGCAGCGAGACCCCCATTGTACGCTTCTGAACCGGCAGCACCGCTGCCACCAGGCTCATTGTCGCCGGCAGGGAAATCGCTGTCCATGATAGAAAGAAGATCGAGCCCACAATCACCGCTGGCCAGGATGGCACCAGGATGACAATCAGGTAGCCAAACATGGCAATCAGGTTGAAGACCAAGAGGGCGCGCTTGTAGCCCAAACGATCACTGAGGTAACCACCCGGGAAAGAGTACAAGGCGCTCAGCAGGTTGTCCATGCCGTTGAGCAATCCCACCGAGAGCGTGCCCCCACCCAGGGCCAGCAGGTAGATGGGTAAAAAACGTTCGGCCATTTTCTCGCCCATGCCGACGAGGATGACCATGAACAGCACCCCCACCATGCTGCGACGCAGGCCCAAAAACCGAATCAAACGGCGGCCCAGGCTTGGGAGGGGGGAATCAATGGGACGGGGTGTGGATTCAGGCATCCGGGTTTCTCGGTTATGGGGTCTGGATTAAGGGGTGAAATTTGGGTTGGTCCAGGTCAGGGCCCGTTCCGCCGCGGCAACCATCCGGTCACACAGGGCGTTGAAGGCCGCATCCACCTGGCGACGGGCGGGGTCGGCATCATGCCAGGCGATGATCTCAGCCGCGCCGCGCGCAAACGGGATGGTCGCGACGTAATCGGGCACCAGGCGCTTGATTTTGGAATTGTCAAAAATCATGCTGTGGGCCTTGTCGCCCAGCAGCCCTGCGCCCCACTCGGGGTCAAAACGGGCAATCCAATCGGAGGGCACATGCACCAACCGGGGATTGGGGGCTTGCGCGGCATGCGCCAGGATCTGGTGGATTTGATCCCAGTTCAGCCACTCGTCCGAAGTGATGTGAAAACTCTCCCCAATGGCCCGGGGATTGCCCAGCAACGGAACAAAACCGCGTGCAAAATCAGCATGGTGTGTCAGAGTCCAAAGTGAAGTGCCATCACCGGGGACAATCACAGGCAGGCCGCGCCGCATCCGGTCCACCACCGTCCAGCCGCCGTGGCAGGGCAGCAGGGTGCAGTCATAGGTGTGCGAGGGTCGGACGATGGTGATCGGAAATTTTTCGGTGCGGTAAGCTGCCACCAGACGCTCTTCACAAGCGATCTTGTCGCGTGAGTACTGCCAGAAGGGGTTGTCCAGGATGGTGGACTCGGTCACCGGCAGGGCTGCCGGCGGAGTCTGGTAGGCGGAGGCTGAACTGATGAATATATACTGGTCCGTTCGCCCGCGGAACAATTCCAGGTCGACGTCAATTTGATCAGGTGTATAGACGATCCAGTCCACCACGGCATCAAAATGCAACCCCCCCAGCGCAGAGCGGGCTGATTGTGGGCTGCGAATGTCCCCATTCAGGTGAATGGCGCCTGGGGGAGCCTGGCGTTGGGATTGGCCGCGGTTAAGCAGGTAAACTTCCAGCCCGCAATCCAGGGCCAGCCGGGAGCAGGCTGAGGAGATGATTCCGGTACCACCGACGAAAAGGACCTTCATGGTTTTGGGGCCCTGGTCCCCGCTTTGGCGGGGGATATCGCTCCTGTGGGTAGGGCCATCCTCCTTTCAGACATTCAAATCAAACATTTACATCAAACGTCTGATGTGAATTATAACAAACGTCTGATGTGAATTATAACAAAGAGGTTGGAAGAATCTCAAAGGTTTGGACAT
>DAOQTN010000454.1:0-2821 GCA_035340555.1 Anaerolineaceae bacterium
TATTTGACAAAACTATGGGCAACTGATTTGGGGGGCCACCCAGGTATTTTCCGCCACTGGGACATAATTTTCATTCAAAAATATGATCATGGGTGCCAGGTAGTCGGCCGCAGTGTATCCCCAGATATTGGCATCGGTTTCAATATAGACCACCGTGGGGGTGGTGCGGAGCGCTTCAATGGTCTCCAACTGTCCCAACTCCGCCACCCAGGGTTGCAGATAAGTAAAGCGGCCGGGGGGTTCCATTCCAGCAAAGAAATACACCAGTGGATCGACCGGATAGTAGGCCAGGCGCACGTCAGTTCCGCCGCAGTTGAAGGTGCGCATCTCGGCCCCCCGGGCTTCATAGGCCGCATACCGGCGCTCATAGGGCAGCCGTTCAGGATGGTTGGCGATGAACCAGAGGCCCATCACCGTCAAAAAAATCAGTCCGGCGGCGGCGAGCGTGCCAGCCAGCCGCTGCCAGCCGGCTAATACCCACCGGCGGGGGGCATCCCATCCCAAGGCCAGCCAGGCGGCCAGCAGCAGCGCCGCCAGTACAAAACTTTGAGCGTGGAAAAAAGTCGTATTGCGTCCAGTCAGCATGCCGGCCAAGGCAAGGTAAACGGCCGCGGCCAGGCCGGGGCGCCGCTTGATCAGCAGCCCGATCACGCCCAAAATCCCCATCAGCCGGTAAAAGAACCCCGTAAACAGCCAGCCGTCGATGGCTGTGGAGGGTTCCAGGGTCAGCGTCAGGGAGCGCCACTGGGGGGCGAGGATTTCCAGACCGCTGATCACCTGATGCAGATAGTTGCCCGGGTCTGCCGCCTGGTACTGGGCGTAACGGGCATAAATCCCGGTATTGAATTGATACAGGTCCGCCCAGGCCGCCCCCAGCGCGCCCTGGATCCCCAGCAGAGCGGTGGTCAGCCCCAGGGCCAGCACCGGAATGGCGGCCATCTTCAGCAGGGCCCGGGCCCCCTCTCCCCAGCCCTGTCGCCGGATTGCCCATCCCGCTGCCCAGATCAACAGCGGTGCGATGGCATACACCTTGGTGGGATCAGAAAAGAGCGTCACGGCGGCCAGTCCCCCCAGCAGCCAGAAATGACGGTTTTCAAGGGTGATCTTCTGGGTTCCAGCCGCCACGATAATTGCCAGCATGACGAGCAGAGGGATGCCGGCAAACAGATCATACAACAGCATCTGCCCAAAATAAAAATGTCCGATTGCACTCCATACCAGGGCCACTGCGCCCAACAGGGTGTATTCCCGGGACAACCGCATGCCCAGACCGATGAGCCCAAGCTTGAACAGGATCACCGACAACCGCATCGCGGTGAACGACCGTCCGGCAAGCAGGGTGACCAGTGCCGCCCAGCCATAGGGCAGGGGGGCATGGTGTGAAAACAGGTCCCGGTACAGCACGTGGCCCTGGGCCATCAGCCAGCCGGTGGTCACGGTATCGCCCTCATCCACAAACCGCAGGTAATACAGCAGGATCAGATCCAGGGCGACAGAAAGCCCCAGCAGCAGGACTCCGGGCAGCCAGACCCGCTTTGGCGTGGTGGCAGACCACCCCGGCAGGATCAGTGCACCACTGAAAATCAGCAGTCCGGCATACAGCAGCAGGGTCTGCGCCCGGCCGAAGCCGGCCTCCCCGCCGGCGGTGAATCCAATACCCAGATCATCCGCCGTCAAAGCCAATCCGGCCAGCAGCAGGGCGCCAATGAGGATCATCATACGCAACCAGCGCAGTCTCATGGATGTCATTGCTGGTTATTATAACCCCACCGCCAGCCAATGCCCGTTTGTCTTTCACCAAACTTCCGGTGACATTTCTCAACCCTGCGCTCCTTTTGCCCCCACCGGATCAACGATTTGACCTGCGGCTCTCCAAAAGATGGAGTTAATCACTATAAAAACCGGCCAAAAAGACACGGGTGGGTCCCCACCGCCACTCAGGTCAGCCGAAATCATTCGGTTGCCCCCCTCCTGGGACGGTCTGCAAACGGCCAGACGTCCATGGTGGCTGTTCCATCCCGCAGGTTGATGTCCCCCGGTTTTTCGTAATACCGACCAAGGCTTCCGCTGCTTGCTTGCACCGAATCCTAAGGGTGCTTGAACAGCTCTTGGATATAATGATGTCCTCAGATTAAACCGGTTTTGTCATATTGATTGATCCCTGGAACTCCGGGACGGATATTGGAAAAACTGGACAAAGTGCGAACCGTCAGCTGTGGATGTCGGGTAAAATTGCGGGCCAGTGTGAATGCAACTCTTGAAGTGACACCAGGGTCGGTCTCATCGGGCAAGTCGGCATGCAATTGAGGAGCCCAAAATCTGGATGGCGATAAGGTGAGGGATGGCGGCAACCCTTTGGGGATGATGATATAATAAGCTCATCATTCCACTGAACGGGGCCAACGACATGCCTGTCCACCGAGCCGGTGACATCGTTTTACGGGATTACCAAATTGAAGCCTTTATCGGGGAAGGTGGTTTTGGCGAAGTCTATCGGGCGCGCCAACTTCATTTGAACAAGCTTTTCGCGCTCAAGATTTTGCAGCGGGCAAAGTTGAGCACCGCTGGTTATGCCGCAGCCGAGATCCGCTTTCGGAAGGAAGCCCAACTGGGGGTCACGATCAACCAACCAGCCATTGTGCGGGTTTTTAGCTTTTCCCTGGACGAGTTGAGCGATCAACTGGTGCTGGTGATGGCGTATGCTGCCGGCGGCAGTTTGCGGCAGGCACTGGATGAAAGGCGGGAGCGCAATCAACCCTACGGCGTCAAAGACGCCTTGCGGATCGCCCGGGGGATTGCCGCCGGCCTGGCTGCGCTGCAT
>DAOQTN010000455.1:0-2820 GCA_035340555.1 Anaerolineaceae bacterium
CCGCCAGCAACGTCCTGGAGATGCTGGACAAGGCGGCTAAAGAAATCATCAACTGGGAGGAGGCCGCCCGGCTCTGGCTGATCGCCATTGCCCTGGCCATCACCCTCTACTTTATCATCCGGCAGTTAAACGCCGCCCGGATCAAACGCGCCGAGGCGGCCGATGACATTCGCAGTGACCTAGGCCGGGCCGAAAAAGCCCCCCGGCGCCCGGCAGACGGACCGGCCCAGCGGCGCAGCGCCGCCCAGATCCTGGCCGCCGCCCAGGTGCGCCGGGCCTACGCCCAATTAATGCAGCTTTGCCGCGCACTTGAGCAGCCCCGGCCTCCGGCGGCGACCCCGCTGGAATTTCTACCGGTGCTGGAGCAGCTGTTTCCCGAGCAGCGGGAGCAGGTCACGCTGATGACCCGGCTCTACACCCGCATCCGCTACGGCGAATACCCGGAGGATGCCGTCGAGGTCTCCCAGGTCCTGGCCGGTTGGCGGCAGGTTCAGGCTGCCGGGCGCAAAAAACTGGCGGAACTGCGCCGGGAGAAAATCAACCTCAAACGGATCGCCCTGCGGCAGTAGACTCCGGCAGTAGACTCCGGCAGTAGACTCCGGCAGTAGACTCCGGCAGTAGATTTCGGCAGTTTACTGCCGCAGTAAACTGCAGCGACAGACGGCGGAGCCCAACCGGGGCGCCCGGCACCCGCCGCCGGAGGCAAAAAGCAGACCCCCGGGGCCTGGAAGCGCGCCGGGGAATCAGGGGCCGGGTGTCAGAGCCAGGGGATCAGATCGATCAGGGCCGCCCCGCCCAGGGCAAAGGCCAGCATCTTCAGACATTTGCCAATCCAGCAGTAAATGAGGAAACGCCAGAGCGGCATCTTGAGTGCACCGGCAATCATCCCGGCCGCATCAAAAAAAGGATTGGGGATGAAGGCCAGCAGGATGATGGCCCACCCTCCGTAGCGCTTGATCCAGGATTCCAGCTTTTGCTGGCGGTCCAGTCGTTCCATCACCGGCTGCCCGCTGAAACCCGCCAGGTAGCCGGAAATTTCGCCCAGGGTGGCGCCGGACCCGGCCGCAATGGCCACCCCGATGGGATTAAAGACCGCCCCCATCATGGAAATCACCACCCCCGTGGGCAGGGGCAGGAAGAGGGAGGCGTTCAGCAGGGCGGAGACCAGAAATATGCCCGGGTACCCCAGGGCCGCCAGACCCTCGATGCGTTCCCGATTAATAACCAACCAGATGGAAAGGCCGATCACCACCACCAGGGCCAGCACACGCAGGCTGGTCATCACCACCGGCTGCTGGAACCAGCCTTTGATCCGCCCCCAGGCCGTCAGGACAGGTGCGGGGCCAGCTTCAGGCAGCGGTGCGCTCTCCGGCGGTTCCCTGTCTGCGGCTGGCGGTGTACTCACCGGCAGTTCCCTGCCTACGGGCGGCGGTGCGCTCACCGGCAGTTCCCTGCCTGCGGGCGGCGGTGCACTTACCGGCGGTTCCCCGACTTCAGGCGGCGGTGTACTCACCGGCGGTTCCCCATCTGCGGGCGGCGGTGCACTTACCGGCGGTTCCCCATCTGCGGGCGGCGGCGCGCTCACTGGCGGTTCCCCATCTGCGGGCAGCCGTGCGCTCTCCAGCGGTTCCCCATCTGCGGGCAGCGGCGCGCTCACCGGCGGTTCCCCACCTGCGGGTGGCGGTGCGCTCACCGGCGGTTCCCCGACTTCAGGCAGCGGGGTGTCGGCAGGCGGCAGACCGGTTTCGGCAGCGGTGGGGGTCATGGGTGGGTGTCGCCCGAACCCAGCAGGGATTCGATCCGGGCAATGACCATGTCCATGGCCACGGTATTGTGCCCCCCTTCGGGAATGATGACATCGGCGTAGCGCTTTGAGGGCTCGACAAATTCCAGGTGCATGGGCCGGACGGTGGCGTAATACTGGTGGATGACATTTTCAGTGGTACGGCCGCGTTCGGCAATGTCCCGCTGCAGCCGCCGAATGAAGCGGATATCCGCATCGGTATCCACAAAGATTTTGACATTAAAAAGGTCGCGCAGCGCACGTTCGGCAAAAATCAGAATCCCCTCCACCAGGATGACCCGCTGCGGATCCACATGCACCGTCTGGCCGGTGCGGGCGTGGTGGGTGAAATCATACACCGGCATTTCCACCGGCTGCCAGTTTTTGAGCTGTTGGATGTGCTGGGCCAGCAGTTCATTTTCAAGCGAGTCCGGATGGTCAAAGTTAACCTGGGCGCGCTGCACCGGCGGCAGGCCGGTCAGCTCGCGATAATAGGCATCATGGGCCAGATAGGCAATGCGGTGGCTCCCCACCCGCTGCAAAATGACATTGGCCACCGTGGTCTTACCGGAGCCGGATCCGCCGGCAATCCCGATCACAAGAGGGGTTTGCATATTTTTCATAACAAAATTATAGCATGGGATCAGACTGTTGGCGTTTTCGTTTCAGGGCTACCTGACCGATTGGTCCCCAGCCGGTTGGTCCCCGGCCGGTTGACCTCCGGCAGAGCTGCCCCGTTCCGGTTGTCTCTTGGGCTGCTGATCGGGGCCGGGAGGCCAAACACCCGGCAGCGACAATCGGATGACAAGGTAATAGTTACCCGTTTTATAGACAACTATGACACGGGTCTTGACCTGGCTGATGGACTGTGGATGGTGGTGCGAGAGCAGCCATCACCTTACCTCTCGGCAACCAAAGTTGCGGTTGCAGTTCTAGCCCGGCGGTTGCACTACGGGCAACCGGGAGGCGGCGCATGAACCGAGTGACCAAAACCGTCTCCACGGCACGGAACGAGACCGCATTTAGCGCATCATCTC
>DAOQTN010000456.1:0-2819 GCA_035340555.1 Anaerolineaceae bacterium
CGCTGCATGGCGCGGGCGGTCAAAGCAGCCCTGCGGATGGGTGGAATGCCATCATTCCCTGCTGAAACACCCATGGTGGATGACGGCGCGGGTGATGCGCTGGCAGATCTGCTGCTGTAATGATTGGGAACCAGAAACTCCCGCCCGGTTTCTGGTTCCCATCCACAAACTATTCAATGGGCAAAAAAGACGGGCAAAAAAAGAGTACTTAACGATCTGGTACGGTTTATTTGCACCCGGATTATTGCCCTGGAGGAGAAAATGAGACAAAATCGCTATTCTGACATCATCGAGCATATCCAAAGCTCAGACGGGCTGACTGCTACTCTAAAAGCTTTTGCGCAGCGCGGCATCTGTACACAGCATCAGGTTGAGGTGTTGAGCAAGCTGTCACCCAAACAGGCCCGGAACGCCCTGGAAGGACTGGCGCAGCCCTCGCTGGGACTGCCAGCAGTTATCCAGGTCAATGGAGAGGTTGCACTGGCCGGGCAAAGGGGGCGTCCTCAAAAAGTGTACAGCCTGCTGGAAGCGGGCCAGGTTGTTTTACAGCAACTGGCGCCCGGGCTGCCGGTTCACCTGCCCCAGTTTCATGATGCAGCCGACCTGCTGCACAGTTACGCAGAGATGGAAGTATTTTGCGCCGGGCAGGCGCTGGGCAAAAAGCTGTCCATCGAAAGCCGGATTGGGTTTGGCGACGGCGGCAACTTTATCATTGCCGACATCGTGCTATACCAGAACCAGCAGCGGGTTCTGTTCGAGATTGAGCAGCAGGCCCGGCGGGTGCACCTGGCCCGGATTGAGGAGAAGCTCTCCCGGTTGGTGCAGTTCTACCAATCCAGCCAGGGTAAGTCGGCACAAAGCCAACTGCGCATCCTGTTCAATATCCAGCCTGATGACGACCGCACACTGTCGGTCTGGCAATCGGCGCTGCAAAATGTGACCGATCGGGTTGGGCAATTGCCTTTCAGCATTCACTATTCCTGGCTGACCGAATTTCTGCGCCAGCCAGTCTGGGACGATCTCTCGGGATTCCAGCTTTTAGCGGCTGCCCCAACGACCACGCCCCCACCCGCAGATGAGGCGACCCCAAAGGTTGAGGTGCCGGAGTTCTCGCGCCCGGAAATGCTCGCGGTATCTGAGCTACAACAAATTGTGGCTGGTTGGGCTGAAGAGTATCCCCCCATCCACTATGAAGATCCCAGATTGGAGCTGCACCGCCGCAGGCTTGCCGGATTCTTTGAGACCATGCTGTCTATCTATGAGGCAAGCCACTACGATTATGGCCCGACAGTCCAGTATGCCGTCTATCCGTTTGAGTCCATCAATCTCTTGCGGCGCTATCTGCGGCTGCCGCAAAACCAGACATTACTGGTCCGATTGAAGAAGCAAGCGACGCTGGTGCATGCCAACCATGAAAGGGTGATGCTGGCCCGGATGGACATCAGCAAGATGGCATGGAAATTTGCCGAGCATCACGGTCTGGCCCGGGGCGGCCCGTTCCGTATCAATGTTATGCCACCGAGCTTCGATGGGTTTGAGTCGGATTTTTCGGTTAAGTGTTGGATGGATAATCTGTCTGAGATTATGGGAAACAGCGGGCGTATTCAAACGACACTGAGAATGAATTACGGAGCGCCAGAAGAGCGAGCGGCTTCGTGGGTTTTCGAAGCCCTGTACCTATACGCAGAAGACCTGGGGCTGGTGGAAGCAACCGAACCGCCAAAGGCCAAAAGGCCAGGCGCCAGACAAGCAGCTCGGAGAAGCGGTTCAGATGAGCTGTAATGTATCCATAGAAAGGTGATCAATATGCACGTCAAACCCTATATCAACTACCTGGGAGAGATCAACTGGGGCGATTTGCCCGAAGATTTGGCCGCCGAAATGAGGCGGACAGGGCTGGCCAGTTTTGACTGGTATCTCAAAGCCTACGTTACTTATCCGACGACCAGGGCGATGGTCGGCGCGGCGAAAGACTTTGCCCAAAAGCAGGGAGTCCATATTCAAGACAATCCAAAATTCAACCTGTCGGTAGAGCAGCCCGAGCAACTCGTTGAACACTTCCACATCCAAAGAATTATCCTCAGCCAGTCATCTGAGCATCCCTACCCGCTGGCGCAGGAGGTGGTGGGGAAGCTGTCTGCCTATCTGAAAGCGGCCGTTGTTTATGCCGTGCGGACACGCTGCTGCATCATCGCCGACCCGAATGAGGTTGACCAAAAAATTATTGCACTGGCAGCCACCCAGCAGGTGCGCGGGTTCCCCTGCGTCGTGATCTGCCGGGACGAAGAACGGCAGCAATGGATTGACCTGGCTCGAGAATACTTACCAGTCGATGTGAGAATAGTTGAGCAGAGCTGCGTCAATGCGCAAACACCCAAGCGGTCTCTCTGGCTGATGGATTACCATGATCTGGAGCAGGGAATGGGCCTGCCAAACGAGGCACCGCGTTTCAATGCGATCATTATAGACCAGGCCCATTATGTAAAAAATATCAACGCCAGGCGTACCAAAATTGCAGCGGCGCTGGCCCGGCGGACGAATTATCGTTTCCTGGTGACGGACTTTCCGGAGAACATCTCGCCGCGGGATTTGAAGGAGCTCATCAAAATCCTGGGGAAGGAAGCGGAATTCGAGCATCTGGGGAAATTCCTGGATACGCTGACCAGCGATCCGCAGGACAGCCGCTACCCGGCACATGCCAACTGGCAGTATCAGGAGCGGTTGGCGGCGTTGTACCGCAAACTGCGCGCAACCTGCCTGGTGCGGCGCGCAGCCGACCCCGGGTTGCGCGCCCAGATCCACATTCAACCGATTGGGCT
>DAOQTN010000457.1:0-2818 GCA_035340555.1 Anaerolineaceae bacterium
TTGAGTATCCCTGGCGGCAAAGGGACGATGGGGCGGTGCGAGAAAACCAGGTGCAAACCAGAAGCATGTTCCATAGAGTAGGGGTCTTTGACCAGAGTAATCTCCAGTCTCTTGTAAAACGCCACCCCGCGCCGGTCATGATTGCCGCGCATCAAGTACAGCTTGCCGTTTAGCAGGGGCACCAGGGCTTCGGTATCTTCCTTCTTGCCCAGCGCCAGGTCGCCCAGGTGGAAGACGGTTTCGCCTGGCTGGATGAAGCGATTCCAGTTCTCAGTGATCAGGTCTTGCCAACCATCAGGCCGGTCGCAGTATCGCCCGATATTGGCGTGAAAGAAATGGGTATCAGCGATGATCCAGGTCGAATCACCTATAGTGTAAACGCCCTCATCCAAGTTTGTAACCTGCCGGCGGCGGATTGTCTTTTACCCAGGCCTGGAACCAGGCTTCGTTTAGCTGGATAGCACGCACCAAAATTTCTCGTTTCAGGGTAAAAAAGTTATTGATATCCTGCCTGGGTTTATATGTTTGGTGAATAGCCTCATCCATGTCCAGGTGATCCAGTTCGCCAGCTTGCCACTGCTGGAATTTCTGATAGAGCGGCTCCAAAATCTCACGCCAGCGATAATCGTGGTAGGCCTCCAGCAGAGCCTGTTCCCATTGGTATTCCGGGGTTTGGGTGCGTTTCTTATGGGCCATCTATCGCTCCAAAATCTACTTCCGCAAGAGATTACGGTAAAAACCCAGCTTGGGGTTTTCAGGATTACAATCTTCCCACATCTTAAACCAGGCGTTGGCAGAGAGGCGGTCGTTTTGCAAGAGCAGCAGGTCAATTTGAGTGGCGCATAACGAATCGTATTCGCTCACATGGAATTTGCGCCGCTGGTACAAAGGCTCAAGCAACGCTTGCGCTTTATCCAGGTCGTCGTTTCGCATGGCTGCCTTCGCCAAGCCGGTGCGGGCAAACAGATAATCGGGGTGCTGGTAATGCAGGATTTCCAGCAACAAAGTCGCTTCTGCTTCACGGCCCTGTAACGACAAAGACGCTGCCAGGTTATTCAAAAGATCAACTTTGTCTGGTTCCAATTGAAGCGCCTGGCGATACAGGTATTCTGCTCCAGCGCCATCGCCAGCGCGCAGCAGAGGTGTAGCCTGATCCAGGATGTGCTCTACCGCTGGGGAATGTACGATTTTCTGTTCGTTATTCACCAGGAACTCAACCAGGGTCAGATCAATGACTTCCCGGCGCCGAGGGGTTTTCGACGAGTGGCGTTTGCGGGGCATAGGTCTTTGCGTGGGTACTAATACGGCGGCTCGGCTGGCCCTTCGTAACCGCACATGCCAGTCCGGGGTGAGTTGTACAAGGGCATCGGCTCGCCATAGTTTTCATGCGGATGTTCTTCAACGTGCTCGTCGCACAAATGGCCGGTCGCGTTTTCCTCGTACAGGCATTCGATGCACAGCCACTTGGCCGGCTCGCCGCATTCCTGGCAAACGGCTTTGGGCATCTGGTTGCGCGCCAGCAGCGCAATGGGGTGCTTGCTAGCGGCTTTACCTTCGCGTGCATCAACAATTTTGATGTCCGTCTCGGAGGTGGTGCCAAAATCATACAGGTGGCGCAGCACCAGGCCTGGCTCGAAAATTGAATCGGCCTTGCGCGCCTTGCCCACATCCATACCGCCCCAACCGCCGATGGTGAACTTGCTCATGTGGCCGCAGCATTCCAGCCAGATGGCGCGCAGGTATTTATCCAGCTTGTCGAGCGAAGCGGAGCCGGTCATTTCCAGGTCGAGCCAGAAATCCTTATCGTAGGCGTCTTGCACGCGCAAATGCCAGAGCGTTTCCACCGGCTGGCTGCTGGCTGTCGCGCCAGCGAGCGCTGCTTGCCGTTTGGGGCATTTGTCCAGGTGTTTGCTCACACCGCGCTTGGTGATGATCTCACCGCAATAGGCGCAGGTTCCAGGGTTTTCGGGTCTCCGGGGCATGGTTTCCTCCTTACCTTCCCTTTGTGGTCAATGCACGGAAGAGCGTGCGCAGTATTTTTGTTTGCGGCGTATCTTGCAGAACTGGATAAGCCTCCAGTCCAGCTTTCATTGCTCCCTGGATCGTGCCATCAACCAATCGGTCGCCAGGGAAAAACCACTCATCGGGGTCGTAACGTTCTTTGGAATGGCGGTAAATAGCAAAATCCCAATCATCAATTTTGTCTTTGTAGGTCAAACGGCAGATCTGGAATGGCTCGCCCAAGTCGCAGCGATCCAGGTATAGGAACCGGCCGCGAAAACGCGCCAGGTAACCACGCTCTGGCTTACTGAAGTGGGCGCGGTTGAATTCGGACACGATCGTTTCAACCTGGGTTTGAATTTCTTTAGGGATAGCCGGTTTTGGCACTTTTTCACCTTCCAATGCTCGAGCATGATCTACATGAGCTGCTCATTTTGTGCTTAATCTCTAACCAACTTTGCCAGGGCCTCCAGTTCAGCCTGGCTGCTGAGCAGCATGTTGTTGTGGCGGGCAAATTCCAGCGCCTCTTGGGTGAAACCCAGCTTGGAGATAAACCAGGGTTTCGCTGACAGGCTGCGGGCATTGGTAGCTAACTTTTCGAGCTCTTTTTTGCCGCTCAGGCGGCCGCGCCACTTGATTTCCACCGCCCAGCGTTCGTGGTTCTCGGCCAGAGAATCCACTTGTACTTGTCCATCCGGGGATAGATAGGGCGCTACCCGCTCGAAAACCGGCAGCTTCACCGGGCTCTCCACGCCAAACAAGCGGCCATCCACTTCCTGCCCGTTGAAGGCTTGCAGCAGCTCACGCACCTGTGATT
>DAOQTN010000458.1:0-2813 GCA_035340555.1 Anaerolineaceae bacterium
GCGATCCGAGATACCGAGTTGCTGGGCATCAACGCTCAACTTCATGCCCTGATACTAGCACAAATGTTCTTTTTTTGTCAACACATGGACACAAAACGAATAATCAAATTCGATACCGGCATATCGTTTGAGCTTGCAGATTAATACGATCCTGACCATACCCGCCTGCAAGGGGGTGTGGTCAGGATCAAAGTGGGTTCAAAAAACTTTCAGGCCGGCTCTTAATGAAATCTGACTGGATTATAACAACTTGCCGCGCAACAGCTCCATGGTGTTGCGCGTGTTGTTTTCCAGGTCGATAAACAGATAGACTGCTTCACCAAAGGCATATAACGTCAGTGATGAAAGCAGACCACCCAGCAGGATTCCCACTCCAGTTGCTATCCCAATTCCAATGCCCATGCCTCCCGATATCTCGGAGCCATACTGGTCGAGCAGGTTGCTGAAAAAACCGCCCGCTAAAGCAAAGCTCAGACAACTGCCTGCAGAACCGATCACGGTCAGGATGATGGTGATAATGCCCAAGACTTTATACATTGTCCCAATAAACCGCAGGATTTTAAAGCGTTTTTCCATTTGAGTTTTCTCCTTCTCTCATCATTATAGTGGGAATCGACCAATGAGGTATAATGAAAGCGGCTTGTTGTTTGACAATATTACCTTGATCAAGGAGCACCATGACCCGGCCAACCATTTCAATTATTGCCCCTGTGTATAATGAACGTGAATCATTGCCCGAACTGATCCGCCGCGTGCACGAAGTGATGGATCCCAGCGGGGAAACCTGGGAACTAATATTGATTGATGATGGTTCCAGTGATGGTTCAACGGATATGATCCGCAGTCTGGCCGAGCAGGACCATTTGGTCCGCCCGGTCATTTTTGCCCGCAATTTTGGCCATCAAATTGCTGTCACGGCGGGCATGGATTACAGTCGCGGGGATGCAGTCGTCATTATTGATGCGGATCTGCAAGATCCTCCAGAGGTAGTCCTGGAACTGATTGCCAAATGGCGGGAGGGGTATGAAGTAGTCTATGCAGTACGGGCTGAACGTGAAGGCGAGACCTGGTTTAAGAAGTTTACCGCCTCCACCTTCTACCGCCTGATTTATAAGATCACCGATGTCAAAATTCCACTGGACACGGGGGATTTTCGACTGCTGGATCGCAAAGTTGTGGCTGTGATGGGCCAGATGCGGGAGCACCACCGCTTCCTGCGGGGTATGTCCTCATGGATTGGATTCAAACAGATTGGCGTCAGCTATCGTCGTGCAGCTCGTTTTGCCGGTCAGACCAAATATCCCTTCAAGAAAATGTTGAAGCTGGCATTGAATGCCATTACCAGCTTCTCCTATGTGCCGCTGCAGATTGCCTCCTTTATGGGTTTTATTTCTGCCGGACTTAGCCTGATTGCCATACCGGTGGTTATTATTGCCCGCGCCGTCGGTTCAGAGGCCTTTTTTGGTCAGGCATCCACA
This sequence comes from Anaerolineaceae bacterium, assembly GCA_035340555.1. Taxonomy (GTDB): domain Bacteria; phylum Chloroflexota; class Anaerolineae; order Anaerolineales; family Anaerolineaceae; genus JAGOFZ01. The sequence continues at coordinate 1,479 of DAOQTN010000458.1, forward strand.
CTGCTGGCGGTTTTATTTCTGGGGGGTGTGCAGTTGATTTCATTGGGGATTTTGGGTGAGTATATTGGCCGTATCTATGACGAAGTCAAGGGCCGCCCGCTGTATGTTGTGCGCCAGGCCCCGGATAACCATGATCAGTAAATAGGAGGTTGGACATGACCAAGATTGATTTAACCATAATACCAGATCGCCGGGAGCGCTCCATCCAGCGAGCTCGTGAACGCAACATCATCATCCCCACTTATGCAGAAATGGTCAACCCGACGCTGATCCCGGCCGGAATTCGTTCCGAACTGAACACGATTGGGTTGTGGGATGTCCATCCCCGCAACCTGTTCCGCATCACCTGGAATAATCAACCTCAGCCCAGTGGCGGTGGCTTTGGTGGGGTGAACTATATCGAGCTTCCCTCCAGCCTGACCGGGACCCGGGCCCGGGTTGTGGCCTTGGTGGGAAAGTGGTTCCCGACTGGAGCGCACAAGGTGGGGGCTGCTTTTGGCTGTCTGGTGCCCCGTTTGGTGACCGGTCAATTTGATCCTACGACCCAGAAGGCTGTCTGGCCGTCGACCGGCAACTACTGCCGCGGTGGGGCTTATGATTCTGCTTTGCTGGGGTGCGACTCGATTGCCATCTTGCCGGAAGGCATGAGTCGTGAGCGTTTTGAATGGCTGCAAAAGATCGCGGGTGAAGTCATCGCCACACCCGGAACCGAATCCAATGTCAAGGAAATCTTTGATAAATGTTGGGAACTGCGTGGCTCCGGCCAGGATCTGATGATCTTCAACCAGTTTGATGAATTCGGTAATTACCTCTGGCATTACACGGTCACCGGGAGCGCTCTGGAAGCCGCCTTGAAAGCGGTCATGAACCCGGGCGATACCTATCGCGGTGTGGCACTGACCACCGGCTCAGCGGGCACGATTGCTGTGGGCGACTACCTCAAGGAACTCTTCCCGACGAGCAAAGTGATTGCTTCCGAAGCACTCCAATGCCCTACGCTGCTGCGGAATGGCTACGGGGCCCACCGTATTGAAGGGATTGGTGACAAGCACGTTCCGTGGGTCCACAATGTCCGCAACACGGACATGGTGGTGGCCATTGATGATGATGCCGTGGTCGCCATTGCTCGTCTTTTTAATGAACCAACTGGCCGGGCATATTTACTGCGGATGGGTGTCCCTGCCGAAACAGTCAATCAATTGGGTCTGTTGGGTTTTTCCGGCATTGCCAATGTTCTTTCGGCCATCAAGTTTGCCAAATACTACGAACTGGGCGAAACTGATGTGGTCCTCACTGTGCTGACCGACTCGATGGAGCTTTACCACAGCCGGATTG
>DAOQTN010000459.1:0-2800 GCA_035340555.1 Anaerolineaceae bacterium
GGGCCATCCACTATAACAGCGGCTCCTGCAATGGTTGTGATATTGAAATTCTGGCCACGCTGACACCCCGCTACGATCTGGAACGGTTTGGCATCAAGCTGCAGGGCAGCCCGCGCCATGCCGACATCCTCATCTGCACCGGACCGGTCAGCCTGCAATCGCGTGATCGGTTGCGCCGCATCTATGAGCAGATGCCCGACCCCAAGTTCGTGGTGGCTGTTGGTTCGTGCGGCATTTCAGGCGGCGCGTTCCAGGGCTGCTACAATGTGGTCGGCAGCATCGGCGAGGTGATTCCGGTGGACGCCTATGTTCCCGGCTGCCCGCCCCGTCCGGAAGCCATCATCTATGGTGTGGTGGCGCTGCTCCAAAGCCTGCAGAAGAAACCTGCGGCTCCGGCCCAGCCTGTTGAGTAGAGGAGAAACCGATGGAACTTGAAACTGCTCTGCAATCTGCGGAAACCTTGCTGCAGCCGCTGGCTGTGGAAATCAAGCGGCCCGAACCCGAACGGGTGGATGTGTATATCACCTTGGAGAACCTGAAACCGGCGGTTCAAACCCTGGTGGATGCCCATTGGGGCTACCTGGCCGCCATCACCGGTGTGGATAAACCTGCCCCCGCGGTGGCGGGTGCTGCGCCTGACGGTGACGTGGAAGTGCTGTACACCTTTGCCAATGGCGGTGCCCTGGCAACTCTGCGCGTGCGTGCTCCTTACACGGATGCCCAAATCCCCACCATCTGTGACATCATTCCTGCCGCCACGCTGTTTGAGCGCGAGCTGATCGAAATGCTCGGCGTAGACTGCATTGGCACCCCGGATCGCGGCCATCTGATCCTGCCGGATGAATGGCCCGAGGGGGTCTACCCCTTGCGGAAATCTTTTACTGGTTTGAATCAGGAATAAAGGAGACAGTCTCATGGAAAATCCCGAATCTCCGCAAAAATTTGTGGTGCCAATCGGCCCCCAGCATCCTGCGCTTAAGGAACCGGCTCACTTTGAATTCAGTGTGGATGGTGAAATTGTCACCGGGGCCAGTGTGCGCCTGGGTTATGTTCACCGCGGCATTGAAAAAGCTGCTGAAGCACGCAACTACCCGCAGGGGCTCTACCTGGTTGAGCGCGTCTGCGGCATTTGCTCGCATGTCCATGCCCTTTCCTTTGCCCTGGGAACTGAAAAACTAGCCAAGGTCGTGGCGCCGCCGCGTGCCCAGGCCATCCGGGTGCTGACCTCGGAACTGGAACGTCTGCACAGCCATATGCTCTGGCTGGGTGTGGCGGCTCATGAGGGCGGCTTTGATACCCTCTTCATGTACTCCTGGCGTGATCGTGAAACGGTGATGGATCTGCTGGAGCAGATGACCGGCAACCGGGTCAATTATTCGATCAACATCATTGGCGGCGTCAAACAGGATGTCTCTGATGAAATTAAGACCGCCATCCTCAAAGGTATGGATTTCCTCGAAGGTCGCATGACGCACTACCTCACCGTTGTCACCACCGATGAGACCTTCCTGGGACGCACTCGTGACGTGGGCGTGATGACCCGCGAGCAGGCCGAAACCCTGGGACCGGTCGGACCCACCGCCCGCGCCTCCGGTGTGCCGATTGATGTGCGTGTGGACTCGCCCTATGCGGGTTATGTTGATTTCCCTGTCAATCTCATTGTGGATGATGGCTGTGACCTGCTGGCCCGCTTTGTGGTCCGCATCAAAGAAATGCAGGAAAGCATCCGCCTGATCCGCGAGATCCTGGATCATCTGCCGGAAGGTGAGCTGGCGGTGCGCGTGCCCCGCCGCATTCCGGAAAACGAAATTATTCAACGGGTGGAAGCCCCTCGTGGCGAACTCTTCTATTACATGAAGAGCAATGGAACCGACATGCCAGAGCGTGTCAAGATCCGCACCCCATCGCTGTGCAACTGGGCCTCGGTCATTAACCTGGCTCCGGGCTATAAACTGGCCGATATGCCGATGATCCTGGCCGGCATTGACCCGTGCTTCTCTTGCAACGACCGCTAGGATTGAGGAGAACCTATGGAACTTAGCCTGCATCCGATCATTTTGCTCCTGTTTTTCCCGGGAGGGCTGTTCTTGTTTGTGGCCGGCCTGCTCTATGAATGGGTGGACCGCAAGCTGGTGGCCCAGTATCAGAACCGCATTGGCCCGCGCTTCATCCAACCGCTGGCGGATATCATCAAGCTGCTGGCAAAGGAAGAGATTGTGCCTGATGGTGTGCACAAGGGCCTGTTCATCGCCCTGCCGATTGTCGGGCTGGCCTCGGCCCTGGCGGCGGCACTTTACGTGCCACTGGTCGGCTTCAATCCGTCCTACTCCTTCAATGGCGACCTGATCGTGGTGGTCTACCTGCTGAGTGTGATGACCCTCTGCCTGGGTCTGGCCGGAGCGAACACCGCCGACCGCTTTTCACTCGTCGGCGCCACCCGTACCCTGACGCAGCTTTTCTCATACGAGGCCCCCTTCATGCTGTCCCTGCTGGGTCCGGCCATCGTGGCGGGCACCTGGCAAATCAGCGAGATTAATGCTTTTGCCATTGAAAGCCGCCCCTGGTGGTTTGCATTCACCCAGATTGTTGGTTTCCTGGTCGCAATGGTGGGGTTGATGGGCAAGCTGGAAATGCCCCCCTTTGATGCCCCTGAAGCCGAAACCGAAATTGTGGCTGGTGCCCTGACGGAATACTCCGGCCGCGGTCTGGCGCTGTTCCGCCTCGGCAAGGATGTTGAACTGGTTATTGGCCTGACCTTGATTGCCGCCTTTTTTATGGGCGGTCTGGCCAACCCGCTGGA
>DAOQTN010000460.1:0-2795 GCA_035340555.1 Anaerolineaceae bacterium
CATCCCCGGACCGGGCCAGCTCGATCAGGTCGTCAACCTCGGTTTGCAGCTGCGTCCCCTCCAGTTCCACCTGCCCCACCAGGCGCAATATTTCGGGGTGGGCGGTTTCCTCCAGGATGTCCCCCTCCTCCCAAAGCTCCTCCCGCAGCTTCTCACCCAGGCGGATGCCGGTGAAGGTGATTTCAATATCCCGGCCGGGCTCCAGGCCCGAAAGCCGGATCAGGTCCTCGGCCAGATCCACTATCCGCACCGGCTGGCCCATGTTCAGGACAAAGGTCTCGCTGCCGCTGCTCAGACCGGCCGCCTGCAACACCAAGTACACCGCTTCCGGGATGGTCATGAAAAAGCGTTCCATGTCCGGATGGGTAATGGTGATCGGCCCGCCGCGGGCAATCTGGCGCTTGAATTTGGGCACCACGCTGCCCCGGCTGCCCAGCACGTTACCAAAGCGGACCACTGCATAGGCCCGCCCACTCCGCCGGGCCGCATCCAGCACCAACATCTCCGCCAAGCGCTTGGTGGCCCCCATGACACTGGCCGGCCGGATGGCCTTGTCCGTGGAGATCATCACCAGGCGTTCCACATCGTAGGCCAGGGCGGTTTCCACCAGGTTGCGCGTGCCCATGATGTTGTTGGTGACCGCCTCCTCCACGTTGAGTTCCATCAGGGGCACGTGTTTGTGGGCGGCGGCGTGGAAAACCACCTGGGGCCGGTATTGTTTAAAAACGGTCTCCAGCCGCAGCTGATCGCGCACATCTGCAATCACCGGCTTGACCAACAGGGAGGGAAAGTTCTCCTGCAAATCGAGCACCGCCTCAAAAATGCTGTTCTCGCCGTGGCCCATCATGATCAGCATGGCCGGCCCCCAGCGGGCAATCTGGCGGCAGAGTTCCCGCCCGATCGATCCGCCGGCGCCGGTCACCAGGACCACCCGCCCGTTGAGGGTCTGGCCCATCAATTCTTCTTTTAACTGGGTGGGCTGACGGCGCAGCAGGTCGGTGATATCCACCTCCCGCAGCCGGTTGACACTCACCTTGCCGCCCAACAGCTCGTAAATGCCGGGAATGGTGCGGAAAGGGACGCCCCGGCCGCGGCAGGCATCAGCCACCAGCCGGACCACCCGTCCGGGGGCCGAAGGGATGGCAATCACCACCTCGTCCACCCGGCGGCGTTCCAATGTCCCCGGCAGGTCTTCAATGGTGCCAATCACCGGAATCCCGTAGATCTGCTGGCGCAGCTTGGCCGGGTTGTCATCCAGAAAACCAATCGGTTCCAGGTTAAGCTGGGGATTCTTCTGCAGTTCCCGCACCACCAGCGCCCCCGCATCCCCCGCGCCGACAATCAGGGCCCGGCGGGTCTGCCCCTGGCGCGCCGCCTGGGAGCGGGCGGCATTTTCGGACCAGAGCCGCACCGAAAAACGCAGTCCGCCGACAAAAATGAGTGACAGCAGCCAGTCGATGACCAGGGTGGTGCGCGGCATGCCCCGGAAGACGCCCAGCGCCAACAAGCCGAACATGGCCAGGAACACCGGAACCTCCGCCAGGGTCACCGCCATGGCAATCAGCTTCAGTTCACGCATGCTGGCATACAGCCACATGCGCCGGTACAGCCCCAGCAGGTGATAGACCAGCGGCTTGACCACCAGGGCAATGCCAGCCATCCAGTAGGCCGTGGGCAGGTAGGTTTCCAGGGCCGGGCCGAGTTCCAGCCGCAGCCCATAACTGGCAAACACGGCGGCCAGCGTCAAAACCAGGTCACCCAGCAGAAGATAACGGTTGCGGATATGGGGCTTTCGCTGCACTATTGTCCTCGCAGTCCAAAAACAGCGCCGAAGGTGCGAAACAGGATCAGCACGTCCAGCAGTAAATTGCGTCGTTTAATGTAATACAAATCGTATTCCACCTTGATGGCGTTTTGGGCCGCATTGGCGGCATAGCCGTAATTGACCTGAGCCCAGCCGGTCAGCCCGGGCTTGACCAGCAGCCGGGCCCGGTAAAACGGGATCTGCTCCTGCAGTTCCTGGACGATGGCCGGCTGCTCCGAACGGGGTCCCACCAGGCTCATCTCCCCCCGCAAGATGTTCATGAACTGGGGCAGTTCGTCCAGGTGGCTCTTGCGCAAAATTTTTCCCAACCGGGTCACCCGGGCATCGTTCTCCACCGTTGGTGGGGCCTTTTCCCCAGGCCGTGCCGGTTCGGAGCGCATGGTGCGAAATTTGAGGATCGAGAAAACCCGCCCATTCAACCCCACCCGTTCCTGTGAATAAAAGACCGGCCGGCCGCTGTCCAGCAGGATCAACAGGGCAATCACCGGGGTGGCCAGGACAAAGGCCAGCAGGCCGATCACCCCGCCCAGCAGATCCAGCAGGCGCTTGCCCACCTCATAGAAACCGCTCAAATGGGCCTGATCCAGGAAGGTGCGCAGAATCCAGTCCGACTGCAGCAGGAAGATCGGCACCCGACCCAGCAGTTGTTCGTAGACCAGCGGCATGGTGGTGACCTGGACGCCGTGCTCCTCGGCTTCCAGCAGAACACGGAAGGTCTCGGGGCGCATTTCGCCCGAAATGGCAAAAATCAGGTCACTCACCTGATGTGTTTTAATCAGGGTCATCAGATCGGCGCTGGAACCCAGCACGGGGTAGCCCACCAACTCGGTGCCCCGTTTGTCCGGGTCATCATCCACCAGGCCGACCAGATAGAACGGCGGCGGCCAGGCGGACTTGATCACCTGCAGCAGGGTGGAACCGGCCCGGCCGGCCCCCACAATGATCACCCGGCGCATGAAGCGCGGGGCGG
>DAOQTN010000461.1:0-2793 GCA_035340555.1 Anaerolineaceae bacterium
CTTCCCAACGACGCAGGGGGGGAATGGAGACACCCAACTCCTTTGCGGCCTGTCCCATGCTGACTCTCATGCCACCCATTATCCATATAAAATATGTCTTGTATAGATATAGATGGATATTATCTTGCAGATACTACCCCACAATTAGAGCGTATCAATCCTCCATCGGCAGGATGCCCCGGCGGAGAGCATAGCGGATCAATTCGGCCTGGGAGTGTAAATTCAACTTGTGCATGGCATTGGCACGATGGATCTCAACGGTCCCGTGGGCTGATCGACAGACGGGCTGACATGTCACCCGCGGTCAGGCCCTCGGCAGCCAGGTGCAGCACTTCGCGTTCACGGGTGGTCAGCCGATCGTAGGGATCCAGCGAGCCCTCCTGGACTTTCTGGCTGTAGGAGCTGATGGCCCGTTCAGAAAACGGGGAGCTGAGGAAGCGCCGCCCTTCGGCAACAACCCGGACCGCCCAAATCAATTCCTCGGCAGTGGAATCCTTTAAAACATACCCATACGCCCCATTGCGGAGCGCCTCCATCACATACGCCTCGTTGTCATGCATGGACAGAATGAGCACCCGGGTCCACTGGCAAACCTGTCGGGTGACCTCCAGCCCTCCCAGTCCAGGCATCATCAGATCCACAATGGATACCTGGGGACGCAGTTGGTCAATGGTCCGCACGGCTTCCAGACCATCGCTGGCCTCCGCAATCACCTGAAAATCCGTCTCCAAGGCCAACAGAGAACGCAATCCTTGCCGAACCACGTGGTGATCATCGGCCAGTAAAATGGTAATGGTCATGATTCCTCCTCCAATTTCTGTCCATCCAACGGCAGTTCTGCGGTCAGGCAGACACCACTGCCCGGACTGGCATCAATCGTCAGCCGTCCACCCAGCAACCCCAGGCGCTCACGCTGGCCCAGCAGCCCGCTGGAATCACCGTTCAGTGCAGTTCCCGGATCAAACCCACGCCCGGCATCCTCCACTTGAACCACCAGACGGTTGGGGGTGCGCCATAGCCGGACAACCACTCCGGCAACTCCGGCATGACGGGCAACATTGGTCAGTGCCTCCTGCACCATCCGGTAAGCTGCGGTTTCAAGCTGCATTGGGAAACGGACGCCTTCGACGTCGGTGTGTTGAAAAACCACCTCAATGGACGTTTGGGCTGTGTAACGTTCAAACAGCCAGATGAGAGCCGGGACCAATCCCAGATCATCCAGCAGTGAAGGCCGCAGGTTAAGGGACATCTGCCGCACCCGGCTGATCAAATCATTGGCCAGTTCCTGGGCTTGTTCCAACCGCGGTTTCAGTTGAACCGCGGGCAGTGCCATCGATGAATCCAGCAGCAGTTTGAGGCCGGTGAGAATCTGCCCAATTTGATCATGCAGTTCAAGGGCAATCCGGCGACGCTCGCCTTCCTGGATTTCAACCAGCCGGCGGGAAAGATCCTGCAAGCGTTCCCGTCCCCGTGAAACCTCGCCAAACAGACTGGCATTTTGCAGTGTGGCACTGGCCAGATTGGTGAATGCCTGAAGCAGTTGCATCTTGTCGGTGGAAAAATAATCTTCCTGGGCACTGTAAACCACCAGGACTCCCGGCAGTTGATCACTTTGCTGGAGCGGCAACCCTGCCAAGGACCGCAGTACCATACCGGTGGCGGTCTGGGCGTCTGCGCCACTCCGGTAAAGCGGCGAGAGCGTCTGGGGTTGCCTGGTGCGGCAGGCGATCACCGCCGGATGGGTGATCTCAGTGCCATCCAGATGGAGTGGAAGTTGGCTGAGTTGTTCAATTTGAAAACCCACCGCGTGGAGCGGTAACAGGGTGTGCTGCTCGGGGCGCGGCAGGGCAATCCAGGCAGCCTGCAAACCGAACTGATCCACCGCCAGGTGACAGATGGCCGTGATGGTTTCTGCTGGCTCCAGCTGCCCCAAAAGGACGCGCGAGGCGGTATGCAGGGCATCCAGATCAACAACCTGCTGGCGCAGTCGCTCTTCAAGTTGCTTGCGTTCTGTAATCTCACGCCCAACCCCGACTGCGCCGGTAACGCCACCCTCACCCGAACGAATCGGGGAAAGTGAAGTCAGAAAATAGCGCTGCCGGTTTGCTTCCTCCAGCGACCACTCAAAGGAAACCTGCTCGCCGGACAGGGCTTTCTGGAGGGCTTGCAGGTGAGCCGGGCGGGCCGCAGCAAAGGTCCCAACACCGTTTGGGGCCAGGATTTCTTTTAAACCAATGGCATTCGCTTTCTGACCAAACGTCTCCACCGCTGACAGATCCGGATTAACGGTAAAAACGGCATCGTCCATGGATTCAACCAGGGTCCGGAAGCGGCCTTCGCTTTCCTGCCGCAGTTTTTGGGCCTGGGCCAGCGAATCCAGCGTGGCGTTGATCGACCGTCCCAATTTGCTCAATTCATCATGCCGGGTCACGGTAACCCGCCGGGTGATGTCACCGGCCATGCCAATCGCCATGACATCCCGGCTGAGGCGGCGGAGCCGCCCCAGAACCGTCATCTCCAACAATAAAAACAGGATCGCACTGAAGGTAATGCCTGACATCACCTGGGCCACCACCAGATAGTTCACCAATAAAATACCCGTGCGGTAAACAGACTGGGATTGGTCAACCCGCAGCAAAAATGCCGGGTTGTCATTAAAGTCCCGCAGAAGTGCATATCCGGTCACCGTGTTATCGTCCAGCTGTCTGACATGATAAATTACCCCATCGGAAAACTCAGCCAGCACATCAGCCGGGGCATCCTGGTTGACAGCATAAATCATCAAAGGCAGTT
>DAOQTN010000462.1:0-2792 GCA_035340555.1 Anaerolineaceae bacterium
TTGAACATGTGGTGGGACCGGGACATTGATGGAAAAATGCATCGCACGAGTCAGCGGCCGTTGGCGGCCGGAAAAATCGCCCCCCGCGAAGCTTTATGGGTGGGATGCTCCCTTGCGATGATCGGGGTGGGCCTGGCCGTGCTCATGGATCCTCTTTTTGGTCTGGTCATTTTCGCCGGGTTGTTCTTTGATGTGGTTATTTACACCATGTGGCTCAAGCGGCGCACCCCCTGGGCGATCATTTGGGGCGGAATTTCGGGCGGCATGCCGATCCTGGCGGGGCGGGTGCTGGGCCTCGGCTCGATTGATTGGATTGGCCTCCTGCTTTCACTCGGCATCCTGTTGTGGATTCCCACCCACATTCTCACCTTCAGCATGCGATATTTTGATGATTATCGTGCTGCGGGGGTCCCCATATTCCCCGCCGCTTTTGGCTTCAAAACCACCCGCATCACCATCGCTATTTCGAGCGTTCTGGCTGCTCTGGCGATGGGTTCGGCGGCGTTAGGCATCGGCATGGCTTGGGGCGGGCTGCGATTGCTCGGGGTGCTTTCCAGTGGCCTGGTCTTGCTGGCCGTGACCATGATCTTCCGCCCATCCGAACGGGTCAATTTTGGGCTGTTCAAGTATGCCTCAGTGTATATGCTTTCATCCATGTTTTTGATGGTTCTATGACGATGACATCCATTACCCATATTCTGCGTAAATTTTATCCTGCCGTGCGCATCGCCTGGCTGCTTTTCTTTGCCGGACTGGTCTGGTTGGGTGTCGGCCTGATGCTGATCGGTTTTGCCTCCCACTGGCTGAATCCGGTTGTTATTCCCACCAAGCTGTTACTGGTAACAACGGGTTTCTTGCTGGCAGTGGTCATCTACCTATTTGGCTTTTCGAAACTTGCCAGGAAGAACATCAAGCGAATTAAAAGAATGAAGGGAGAAAAAATTTGCCTGTTTGCGTTTCAGCAATGGACAAGCTATCCTCTGGTCCTCTTCATGATTTTTCTGGGAATCTACCTGCGTGTCTATTCGCCTTTTCCGAAGCCACTACTGTCAATCCTGTACTTGGGCATCGGCGGCGGCTTGTTATCTGCAAGTCTGCACTATTTTGCAGATCTCGCCCGGGGATTTCGGGCGACCATAAGCGAAGATTGCCTGTAAGGTTGCCTGTTATGAAGATGAGCATCCTGGATAGAATTCTGCTTCTCCTCACCGGCCTGCTGGCGGCTTACCAAATCGCCATTGGCATTGACGGATTAAGCCTCATTCCCATGACTGCCTACTCCTGCGCTTTTGGCGTGCTGCTGGTGGCGGGTTTGTTGCTGCTCATTCTGGGCTTTGAAGCGCTTGACTCGCCCTTTGTGGTGATTGTTTCAACGATCATTCCCCTCAGTCTGTCAGCCGGGCTGGTTTGGCAATACCTGCCCCAATGGGGGCCCGCTTACTTGATCTACGCGATCCTGGGTTTTGGGGCAACGATCATCACCCGGTTGTTGAAGATCAAGAACAAGCTGCCTCTGTTGGTGCTGGTGATTGTTCACGGCATCGCCGGGTTGACGATCTTTCTGCTGCCGATCCTCCGGGCTGCTTCCGGTCTGGCCCCAGCAGGCCTGCTCCTGATCAGCCTGGGGGGTGCCTTGATCGGTCTCGGCGGGATGCTGCTGGCTTTGCTCAAAGCCGGCAAACCTTTGCTGTCTCGCGAGACTATTTTACGGATTCTGCCCGTTCTCTTGCTCCTGATGACGGCAGCTTTTGTCGCGGGATTTGCACTGGGGTGATCCCACCCCAGTGATCCATTCGTCTGGATAAACCATAATCAAGATAACACATAAAAAGGAGATTCCGATGAGAAATAAATGGTGGGCCAAGCTTCTGCGCATTGTGGGCATCGTTCTGATGAGCCTGACCGCAGCCTTCACCCTGATGGGTGGTGCCGGGACAACCTGTGTGGCACTCAACCCCACCGGATTTGGGGGGAAGTTTGCCGGGATTGCCTCATTCCAGTGGTTATGGATCCTGTTTGTATTGATCGGGATTGCGGCCGGGATCATGGGGGTTCGTGCCGTCGTCATGTTGATCAAAGGCAAAAAACAGGCCTATCGGGCCGCGATCACAGCCCTGCTGGTCGGCACCGTTCTTAACGCGGTTCACATGGTTGCCTCGCGGGCACTGCGCGGCGCATCGATGCCGGTGGATGGCGTGCTGTACACCAATGTGCTGACCCTGGTGGTTTTCCTGCTCTTCCGCATCCCGGCGATCTGGCAGGGGGTTGATTATGAGAAACCCACCAGCAATCCACAGGTGAACAAAAACGCCACTGGATTTGCCCTGGTGGCAGTTGGGCTGCTCTCGCTCACCATCCAGTTCATGATGGCGCCCACCCATACGCTTGGCGGCATCAATTATGCCGATGTTTGGCATGCGACCCTGTCCATGCTGGGCGGCGGGCTGATTCTTGCGGGTGTGCTTGCCATCCTGCCCCCCCGGATCCCAGGGTTGAACTTCAAAATGTTTCGGATCGAGAAAAGTACGCGCCCGTAATTTTCATGACGATTGTCCTAAAAACCAGACCTGCTTTCTATCGCTTATGGCGAAGGCAGCCTACCCCACCAACATAGACCATGTTGCTGAAAACCAGGCCTGCAGTTTGTGCCACTTATGTCCCTCATTTACGTTTTCCGGAATTGGTTTGGGGCCGTTGATTGGTTGAATAGCCTGCAGATATTCACTGTTATTTGGTTGGTACTGTATCTTTGGTTCATGAAGTCGAAGGCAGCGCTTCCCGCAAGCGCTGGT
>DAOQTN010000463.1:0-2786 GCA_035340555.1 Anaerolineaceae bacterium
CAAATTGCCTCTTTCCATCTGGTTTCTGGCCATCTATCTGATGACTCAAGAGAAAAATGGTGTTTCCGCTCTCGAGCTATCCCGTGAGCTTGGCATTTCCTACAACGCCACCTGGCGGCTTAAGCACAAGCTCATGCAGGCCATGAAAGAGCCAGGGCGGGAGCACACTTTGTTGATCTTTTAACCAAAGAATAACTGAGCCCGATAGTCGTCATTCCAGCCGGCTCTTTTTAGCTTGTTTCTCTGACTTCGAGCACCACAATTGCTCTGTTTTACGATATTCAATACGAACCGCCGGAATAGCGCCATATTCTCGACCGCATCCTCCATCGCTATCCTGGAAGCATCCTCGTTGAACACCACATCAAGAATGTAATGCTGGCTGTTCTCTATCCGCCAGTGCTGCCGTATATAGTGCCCTAGCAGCTTGTGCTTGGGGGATAACGAGCTGACATAGTAAGAGGTATCTACCGTTCCTTTTCCGTTGGCGCTGCGGTGACGCTCAACGGCAATGATGCTGCGGATTGTCGGCCATTTCTCCGTCAACTCTGACGGTAATTTGGCTTTTAATTGAAACACATAACGCTCTTCCTGGCGGCCATGTCCACTCTCTTTGTGCTCGACGACAATCTTCTCTTTCTGGGCGTCAAACAGTGACTGGAATTGCGATTGAACCGCTTGATACAGCTTCGGTTGATTATTCTTGACCTGTACCACTACATGAGCCTTCTTCTCGCTGATTTTCTCCAGTGTCTCACGCTGACAATGCAACGCATCGAGTGTGACAACGGCTCCTTTTAGCTCAAGAATGTCCAGCATATCTTTGACGGTTTCGATTTCCCCCTTCTTGTTAGGGGTTGCTTTCTGGCTTAACACCAGCCCATTTTCGGTATCGTAAGCCGTGACCAACTGAAGCGCATCCTTGGCATTTCCCCGAAAGGAGCCGCGTAACACCTTGCCATCAAAGGCAATGATGGGTTTGCCCTGATGAGTGCGCTGTTCATTGACCCAGCACAGCAACGCTTCAAGCAAGGTATCGATGACAATGCAGCGCAGAATGCGGGCAACCGTGTGACGCCGCGGGATGCCGTTGGCAAAGGGGCGATGCTGACGGAGCCAATCGATCTTTGAATCGCCATAGGTTTCGATGTCATTCCAGCCCTCGGCACCACTCATGATGGCACTGATGACAAGGAAGTATCTATTCACCAGGACGGGGTTGACGGCATCAGTTCTGCCGGGATGGGATAATCTGTCTTCTCGATGCACGCCCTGACCACGGCCCTCAACCACTCCTGTGGGCAGCGGCCCAATCGCTTGCCGGTCTCCACCAACGACAGGATGCGCTGGCGAAACAGCTCGCCCCGGTGAGACCACACGCCGTAGCTACCCTTGCGCCAGAGCACATAGCCACGCAGCGCCCGCTCCGCCTCGTTGTTGGTCAGCGCTATTTCGTCGTCAGTCATAAACCGCCACAGCATCTCGTCATCCCGCAGCAGCAACTGGCATCGTCCACGGTAGCGTTTGCTGCACAACAGGGCGCCGCGCTCCAACTGGCTTCGCCAGCTTTGCCGGTAACGCGCGAGCCTGCGCAGGTATTTCTGCTTGCTCAACGCACCGCTTTCCCAACGGTGCCGGGTACGAAACACCGCATCCGCCAGCAAGACCAACCGGGCACCGATGGGCTGGTTGCACTGCTCGCTACTCTCGGCGATGGCCGCGAGATTGCGGGCCACGTGGGCCCAGCACAGTTGCCGCTGGTCGGCGTCGATAAACCGGTAGCCGGCGTACTGGTCGGTCACCAGCACCCCGTCAAACTCGGCGCCCAGCAGCCGCTTGGCCGCCTCCTGACCACGGCCATAGGCCGTCATGAAGCAGACGGCTATCTTGCTCAGCGCCAGCCACATCCAGCGGCGCTCTCCACCCCGCTGATGCCGGGTCTCATCGGCATGAACGTGGGTGGCCGTCTGCACCTGCTGCTTGATGGCCTGGTAGGTCGGGGTGAGCATGGCACTCACCCGCCCCTGCGCCTCACTGATGGCGCCCCGGCTAAAACTCAGGCCGAAATGCTGTTTGAGCTGCTGCTGTATCTGGCTGACGCTCTGGTGAAACTGGCCGCTTTGCAGCGCGATGTAGCTGAGCAGATTGGCCCCCATCTGGCTGCTGCTGACGTTGTCTGGCAGTGCGGCCTGGGTCGTGCCGATACACCGTGAGCAGGTCGCACGATACAGTTGGTGTTCGGTGACGAGATAGCTCACCTCGGGCAGCTCGAACACCTGATGAACCTGATAGGGTTTGGCATGGGCCACCATGTCCCCGCCACAGCAAGCGCAATCGGCGGCAGGGTAATGCGGGACCAGGGTCAGGCGGGCATCAAGCGGATGCCGCTCGCGGCGATGTCCCTTGTGACCGGGCTGCGCCCCCCGTTGCTTGCCGGACGCCGGACGCTTGCGGGCCGGCGGCGGTGCACCGGGGCCGTCGCTGGAAGGCGGCTTGGAGGAGTTGCCGCTGTGCTGATTGAGGCGGTCCTCCAGCTCGGCGATGCGGTCGAGGAGCTTATAAATCAGCTCGTTGGCCTGCTCCAGAGTGGTGGGCATTCCCGCGGAATGCATGGTGTTTTTGCTCATGGGGGGAGCGTATCTAAGGAGCAGGATCAAGCAAGCAGGAAAGTGGGATCAAGAGACGATCGTCTCATTTTTCCTGTGTCAATACTGTTCCGGTGAATACTTACCTTATTGGCGGCGGCATAGGCACTGACCATGTGAATGGTCGACGTTCGATCCTCA
>DAOQTN010000464.1:0-2784 GCA_035340555.1 Anaerolineaceae bacterium
CTCGGCAGGATATTGAGCCTCAGAACGCTGAGGCACCGGCTTTCTACGGTGAAATGAAATTGTTATTGGGCGCTGGGGTTGCCAGCGCCCCTATTTTACTGCAAACTGATGTTTTGCGCCAGATTGGGATCGACGTGAATGCCAGGTCCCATGGTGGCGGCAATGGTAATGCGGCGGATAAAGATGCCCTTGGCTGCTGCCGGGCGGGCTTTCTTGATCGCTTCCATGAGCGCCGCAAAGTTTTCAAAGAGTTTGGTTTCGTCAAAGGAGGCCTTGCCAATCGGGACATGGATATTGGCGGTTTTGTCGAGGCGGAATTCCACACGACCGGCCTTGGCTTCGTTGATGACGCGGGGCAGATCTTCTGCCGGGACGACTGTACCGGCTTTGGGGTTCGGCATCAAACCGCGCGGGCCGAGCACGCGCCCCAGTTTACCAACCTTGCCCATCATGTCGGGCGTGGCAATGGCCACATCAAAATCGGTCCAGCCACCTTGGATTTTTGCAATCCATTCGTCGCTGTCGGCAATATTGTCAGCGCCGCCTTCCTGGGCCCGGAGCACGCCTTCGCCCTGGGTGAAGACCAGGACACGAACAGTCTTGCCCAAGCCATGGGGCAGAACCACCACGTCACGCACCTGTTGGTCCGCCTGGCGGGGATCCAGCCCCATGCGCAGGTGAACTTCCACCGTGGCATCAAAGCTGGTGTAGGCGGTTTCGCGAGCCAGCGCAACGGCTGCCCGCGGGTCATAATTCTGTTTGCTGTCTACTTTGGCCTTTGCGGCCTCGTATTTCTTACCGTGCTTTGCCATGAATACTCCTTTGTGGTACCAACGGGCAGCCGGTTGGGCCACCCTCCCACATTCCTTTAGTCAACAACCGTGATGCCCATATTGCGGGCCGTGCCTTCGACCTGACGCATGGCGTCCTCAATATCCACCGCATTGGTGTCCTTCATCTTTATTTCGGCAATCTCGCGCACCTGGGCGCGGGTCACCTTACCGATCTTGGTCCGGTTCGGTGTAGCCGAACCTTTTTCAACACCGGCAGCCTTCTTCAGCAGCACAGAGGCGGGTGAAGATTTGAGGATGAAGGTAAAGGACCCATCGGAATAGATGCTGATTTCAGCAGGGATGACGTCGCCGGTGCGATTTTGCGTACGGGCGTTGTATTCCTTGCAGAAGGCCATAATATTCAGGCCATAGCCGGCCAGGGCCGGACCGACGGGCGGTGCAGGGTTGGCCTTACCGGCCACCAACTGCAGACGAACAACAGCTTTCAGTTTCTTTGCCACAGTTATACTCCTTCGTGGTTATAACGGGTGATAAGGGGAGCACCCTCCCACAAAATTAAACGCAGCCGATTGACTACGCTTTTTCAACCTGCAAAAAGTCCAGTTCCACCGGGGTTTCACGCCCGAAGAAACTGACCATCACACGCACCTTGGTGCGTTCCATGTCAATTTCAGATACTGTGCCCCGGAAATCGTTAAACGGGCCGTCAACAATCCGGACCCGTTCGCCAACCCGGAAGGTGACCTTAATGTGCGGGGCCTCGGCTTCCATGCGGCGCAGGATCTGCTGCACCTCTTCGGGGCGCAGGGGGGTGGGCTGGTTGCCCATGCCAACAAAACCGGTGACGCCCGGGGTGTTGCGGACAACATACCAGGACTCTTCACTGAGCAGCATGTTGACCAGAACATAACCGGGGAACACATGGCGTTCAACTGTACGGCGCTTGCCGTCTTTGACTTCAATTTCTTCCTGGGTCGGAATGACCACATCAAAGATCTGGTCCTTCATTCCCATGGTTTCAATACGCTGTTCCAGGTTGTGTCGCACCTTGTTTTCGTAACCCGAATAACAATGGATGACATACCAAGCGCGTTCATTGCTTTCTGTAACGGTTTCTTCAGCTGCAGCCGGCTGAACAGGCTCGGATATCCGCGCACGCCCGGTTGACCGGCGGGGCTTGCGCTCCTTCGGCTGTTCAATACCTTCTTCTTCGGGCATATAATCGTCTTGTGCGTCCATCCGTGTACCTCTATTCTCTACTTGCTGTGATCTAGAGTTTGACCAGGGCCGTAATCAAAATGGAGAAGATGTAGTCAAGCCCGCCCAGGATCGCTGACATGATGAGCATGGTAACAACCACAATCCAGGTCAACCGGAAGGCTTGGGGGCGGGTGGGCCAGCTTACTTTGCGCAGTTCACCCATGGTCTCGTGCCACCACTGCTTGATGCGGTTGGGCTTGTCTGGCTTGTCGGACTTGGACGCGCGTTTTTCAACTGGTTTTGGCTTTGCCGCAACCGGCTGGACAGGTTTTTCTGGGGTTGTTTCCTTGGTTTTGACCACGTTCCGCTCCTTGTTTTTTACGGCTAAAACGCCGCCTTGAAGGCGGCGTCGCCTGGGTTTTGTGCAGGCCAGGCAGGAATTGAACCCACAACATCCGCTTTTGGAGAGCGGCGCTCTGCCAATTGAGCTACTGGCCTGTATGCTCAACCTCCACACCGGAAAGAGTTTGCAACTCCTTCCGGTGCAGAGAGGTGAAACCTACTTGGTCTCGCGATGCATGGTGTGTTTGTGGCACCGCGGGCAATATTTTTTGATTTCCATGCGGCCCGGGTCGTTGCGGCGATTCTTTTCGCTGGTGTAATTGCGTTCCTTGCATTCATTACATGCAAAGGTGATCACCGGGCGGATGTCTTTCTTCTTCGAAGCCATGCTTACTTACCTTACTACCTGACAGGCAGGTTAGTCCAGAATTTTGGTAATGACGCCAGC
>DAOQTN010000465.1:0-2780 GCA_035340555.1 Anaerolineaceae bacterium
CCCGCAGCTGCCCCCCCTCGCCATTTTTAACCGCCGCAATAAACGCGGCCAGAGTCGGCAGTTTGTCGATGATCTGTTCCGTCACCCCGGTGCCGCCTGTGACCGGAAGAACCGACATGTCCGGCAGGGGAGCCACAGCAGCCGGCTGCGCCAGCAAGGCGGCAAGCAAAATAATGATCAACAGGGAGGCGGGTCGGGTCATGCGTTTTGTCCTGGGGAAATAAGCTAAATATTGTCCAAATTATAGAAAATGACGGGGCTGCTGCTAACTGCGGTTTGTCACAGAAAAATGATGACTTACAAAAATGCAAAGCGGGTGGCGGTTTCAGGAAAAATGGGCGGGTGGGGCGGGAGGTTTATTTTGAAGATTGGGCGGCGCTGCAGGTGAATATTTCCTCAAAAAAGATCGCGAAATTTTCGTGTCGCGGCTTTGATAGTGGTATAATGGGACGAATCTTTGGATATTCCTCTAATGAAGGAGCCGCAAGTATGTCTGGTCATTCCCATTGGGCAACTATTAAGCGAAAGAAGGGCGCGGGTGACGCAAAACGTGGTCAACTGTTTACCCGCTTAACCCGTGAAATTGTGATGGCGGCGCGCGAAGGCGGCGGCGACGCGGACGGCAATGCCCGGCTGCGGATCGCGGTTGAAAAAGCACGCTCCCAGAATATGCCGAAAGACAACATCGAACGCGCCATCAAACGGGGCACGGGCGACAGCAAGGACGGCAATATCTATGAACAGATCATGTACGAAGGTTACGGCCCCAACGGCGTGGCCGTCATTATCGAGTGCGTGACTGAAAACCGCAACCGCACCGTGGCCGATCTGCGGCACATGCTGTCCCGCTCGGGCGGCAATTTGGGCGAGTCCGGTTCGGTGGCCTGGCAGTTCAAACGGGTGGTCTCCTTCACCGTGGCTGGCACCAACAACTTTGATACCGTCTTTGAAGCCGCGCTGGAAGGCGGGGCGGATGATGTGACCCAGGAATCCGAGGACATCGAAATTGTTGGCCCGGTGGAAGCTTTCAAAACCCTGTCCGATGCGCTGCGCAAGGCTGGCATCCAGATTGAGGAAGGCGGCATCCGCATGATCCCCAATCAGGAAATGGAACTGAGCGTTGAGCAGACCATTCAGGCGATGCGCTTCATTGAAGGCGTTGAGGATCTGGATGATGTGCAGAATGTCTATTCCAACCTCCTCGTGACGGAAGAGGCCCTCGCCGCCCTCGAGTCTGCCTAAAACAGCCATGTTGGTTCTGGGGATTGACCCCGGCACGGCCATCACCGGCTACGGCCTGGTGCGCGAAACAGCAGATGGTCTGGCAATGGTCGATTATGGTGTCATCACCACCCCGGCGGGGGAACCTCTCGAAACGCGGCTGCTGCTGCTGTACCAACGCCTGACAGAATATCTGCTTCTCCACCGCCCCGATGGGGCCGCGGTGGAGAAGCTTTTTTTTCAGCGCAACGTCACCACGGCCTTGGCTGTGGGCCATGCCCGCGGCGTGGTTTTGCTGGCGTTGGCCCAAAACGGTATCAGTGTGGCCGAATACACGCCGTTGGAGGTCAAACAGGCCGTGGCCGGATACGGCGGCGCCGACAAGCATCAGATGCAGGAGATGACCCGCGCCCTGCTGGGGCTGCCGGATATCCCCCGCCCGGATGATGCCGCCGACGCACTGGGCATCGCCATCTGTCACCTCTCCACCGGACGCTACCACGCCCTGCT
Organism: Anaerolineaceae bacterium; assembly: GCA_035340555.1. GTDB lineage: Bacteria > Chloroflexota > Anaerolineae > Anaerolineales > Anaerolineaceae > JAGOFZ01. The sequence goes on from DAOQTN010000465.1 coordinate 1,732, forward strand.
CAACCAGGCATCCTGAGATGATCATCACCAGTACAGCCAATCCCCAGATCAAGCAGATCCGTCATTTGCGGGACCGCAAGGTCCGGCAGGAGACAGGGCTCTTTTATATTGAGGGACTGCGCATTGTAACCGAGGCACTGCAGCAGGGACTGGCGCTGGAGCAGCTGATCATCGCCCCGGAGCTGCTGACCAGCGCGGTGGGACAGCAGGCGGCACTGGAACAGGCCCGCCGTAACGCCCCCGTGCTGGAGGTCAGTGCGGATGTCTTTCGCTCCTTTTCGCTCAAGGACGGGCCCCAGGGGATTGCTGCTGTCGCCCGTCAGCAGTGGCAAAGCCTTGCCGCGGTTTCCCCGGCATCGGAGGATCTCTGGGTGGCGCTCGACTCGGTCGCGGACCCCGGTAATTTGGGAACCATCCTGCGCACCACCGATTCGGCCGGAGGACAGGGCGTCATTTTGCTGGACCAGTCGACCGATCCTTATGACCCCACCGCACTGCGGGCCTCGATGGGGGCCGCCTTCAGCCAGCAGCTGATCCGCGCCAGCTTTACCGAATTCCTGGACTGGGCCAGGCGTGTCCAACTGCCCATTATTGGCGCCGCAGGGGGCTCGGCGACGGATTATCACGCCTATCGGTACCCCACGCCCCTGGTCCTGCTGATGGGCAGCGAACGCCAGGGCCTGCAGCGGCATCACCTGGACAGCTGCTCGGCGGTGGTGGCCATTCCGATGCAGGGCCGCAGCGATTCTTTAAACCTGGCGGTGGCAACCGCGGTGATCCTGTATGAAATCTATAACCAGAGGAGGGCTGCAGCATGATCGCTTACCTGGAAGGGCACGTCATGGGGGCGGGGGAAGACCATCTCGTCATTCGTCTGGGCGGACTGGGTTTGCGGATTTTCGTGCCGCTGGCCTTGCGCACCCAGGCCGGGCCCGGCGCGCATGTGGCGCTCCATACCCATCTGGTGGTGCGGGAGGACCTGCTGGCGCTGTACGGCTTTGAGACCGCCGCAGAGCGGGACCTGTTTGTGCTCCTGCTTGGGGCCAACG
>DAOQTN010000466.1:0-2773 GCA_035340555.1 Anaerolineaceae bacterium
CGCGGGAGGGTGAACCGGCCCACCGCCAGAGGTCGGATCCGGCCCGACGGGGGCGGCTGCCTCCGGAGACTGAACCGGAAGAATCTTGTTTGGATTCAACCGCCCGGCCGGATCAAAGCATTTCTTGATGAGAGACATCACCGCCAGTTCAGCCGGGGTGTACATCAGGGCCATATAATCCCGTTTTTCAATACCAACCCCATGTTCACCAGTGATGCTGCCGCCAAGGGCGACACACCGGGCGGAGATCCGTTCACCCGCCAGCCGCACCCGGGCCAGCAATGCCGAATTCTGTGGATCCTGGATCAAAATCAGGGGGTGCAGATTGCCGTCCCCGGCATGGAAAACGTAGCCCACGGGGAGATCCAAGGCACTGCAAATCGCCGTGGTTCCGGTGATGGCTTCAGCCAGCCGGCTGCGCGGCACCGTGCCGTCAATAATGATATAGGCGGGGGCCAGCCGGGCCAGGGCACCCACCGCACTCTTCCGACCATACCAGATCCGGGCGCGTTCAGCCTCGGACCGGGCCAGACGGACTTCAGTGGCCCCGTTCGCTTGGAGCGCGGCCGCGGCTTCTGCAATCTGGGAATCTGCACTGACGGGGGTGCCGTCAACCTCAAGGATCAGTGCTGCCGCCGCCTGAACCGGCAGACCAGCCGGGCTGAATGCCTCCACAATTTGCATGACCTTCTGATCCATCATTTCAAAAGCGGTGGGGGTCAACCCGGAGCTAATGACGGCAGATACCGCCTGACCGGCCTGTTCAAGATTGTCAAAAGCCGCCAGCAAGGTGCGGGTGTGGGGGGCAGCACGGCGCAAACTCACCGCAGCCTGGGTGATCAACCCCAGTGTGCCCTCACTGCCGGTCAGCAATCCCACAAAATCATATTCCGGATAGTCTTGAGCTCGGCCTCCAAACCACTGCACCTGCCCATCGGCGAGGACAACCTCCAATCCGGTGACATAATTCGCGGTAACCCCATATTTAAAACAGTGCGGGCCACCGGCATTGGTGGCAATATTACCGCCCAGGGTGGCGACACGCCCGCTGGAGGGATCCGGCGGGAAGGACAAGCCAACGGTACGGGCCTGCTCATCCAGCGTCTGAGTCATCAAACCCGGTTCAACCATGACACTGCGACCATCAGCATCCAGATCCAGCAAATGGTTCAACAGGGAAAATTCGACCAGCAGCCCGCCCTGTTCAGCCACAGCACCGCCGGCCAGGCCGCTGCCGGAACCGCGGGCAACCACCGGCACATCGTGGTCCGCCGCCCAGCGCACCAGGGTTTGTACATCGGCAGTCGATTCCGGGAAGACCACCGCGGCGGGTTCAGCCATATCCAGGCCCGCGTCCAAGGCATAAGACAACCGGGTACAGGGATCATCCCAGACCTGACCGGGTTGCAGCTTGGTTTTCAGGGAGTCGAAAGGCCGGCTCCCGCCCACCTGTCGCCGGGCCAGCCAGCCCAACCAGCGCAGGGGAGTTTTACGCCATCCCGGCAGGGGCCGGATGGGGTGCCGCAACTTGAGATCCAGAACCTCACCATCGGCGACCCGATAGGACAATTCCAACACCTCGGCCACATGCAGCACCCGCCCGGTCAAGCCGGCTCGCTGCAGTCCCGCCCAAAGCTGCATATGGCAGCCCGCATTGCTGCTGATGACCAGGGTGGGATTATGGGCGGCGATGTCAGCCATTTTTGCATCCAAAACCGCGTTGGCGACATCCGGTTGAACAATATTATAGACCCCCGCACTGCCACAGCAGCGATCCGGCTGATTTAATTCCATCAATTCCAGACCCGGAATGGCGTGGAGCAAGGCCCGGGGGGGATCAATAATTTTCTGGCCATGCCGCAAATGACATGATTCAGCATAAACCGCCCGCGCCGGCACGGCCCCGGTTGGTGGATGGTGAAAATGAGCCGCCAGGTATTCGCTAAAATCCATCACCCGTCGGGCAAAGGCAGCAGCACGGACGGCGTACACCGGGTCATCCTGCAACAGCTCCGGGATCTCCTTCAGAGACAAACCGCAGCCGCCAGCGTTGCAGATGATGAAATCACAATCCACCGCCTCAAAAGCGTCAATGTTGCGCCGGGCCAGAGCCCGGGCTCCCGCCAGATCCCCATTATGGACATGGGCGGCACCACAGCAGGTCTGTCCCCGGGGAATGACCACCTCACAACCATTGCGCTGCAGGACCTTAATGGTCGCCAGATTCACTGAATTGAGCATGGCATCCTGGATGCAGCCGTGAAAGAAGGCCACCCGGGCCCGGGAGGGGCCGAGTGCACCGGCCACCTGGGCGTCCTGGTGGCGCCGCAGGGTCAGCGGCGGCAGGATGGCTTCCATATTATGCAACGGCTGAGGCAGCAGATTCATTTTACGCACCAGCCACTGCAGTCCCAGATGCTCATAGAACCATAATAGGGTGGAGACCAATCGCAGCCGGCCAACGTGCGGCATCAACTGACCCAGGCCGAACCACTTCACCAGGCGTTCCAGCAGACCGGGTCGATGGTGTTGTGCAATGGCCTGCTGGGCCCCCTCCAACAGACGGGCGTACTGTACTCCCGACGGACAAGCCGTCTGGCAGGCCAGGCAGGCCAGACATAGGTTGACATGCCGGGAGAATTCACCCAGCAGGTCCGTCCGGCTCAGTGAGCCGCCAGCTGCGGCACGCATCAAGGTAATCCGCCCGCGCGGGCTGTCCATTTCGGTGCCAAAAACAGCATAGGTGGGACAGGCACTGAGACACATGCCGCAG
>DAOQTN010000467.1:0-2752 GCA_035340555.1 Anaerolineaceae bacterium
TTAAGCAACCTGGGATTGGTATCCCTGTCGCAGGGTAATTACCCGGCGGCATTACGCTATTTTGAACAGAGTCTGGCCATCCACCGGGAACTGGGGGATCGGGCCGGCATCTCGGTTGCCTTGGGCAATCTGGGAATGGTTTACGAGGACCAATCCGATCTAACTGCCGCACAACAAACGTATCTGGAATCTCTGCAGATTGCCCACGAGATCGGCGACCGTCGGACAGAATGCAGCCGGCTAAACAGTTTGGGATCAGTGGCACTCAGCCTGAATGACCTGAAAACCGCTCTGTCTTATTTTGAGGACGCCTTGGCATTGGCCCGTCAGGTCAACGACCCCATGCTTTCCACCCGGATCCTGATGAACATGGGGTGGGGATCCCTGCTGCAGCAAGATTTCCCGGCTTCGCGGCGTTATTCTGAAGAAAGCCTGGCCTTGGCAGAAGAACTGGGGGATCGCGAAAGCGTGGTTTCCTGCCTGACCAACCTTGGACACGCTGCCTGGCCGGAAGGCGACTGGATGACTGCCGGCCGCCACTACCGGAGATCGATTGCTGAAGCAAGGGAAATTGGCGCATTGCCACGATTATTGGAAGCGGTTGCCGGGTTGGCGGGGTGTTATTGGGCCAGCCAGCAATCCGAACGGGCGGCCGAATTATTGGGATTGGCACAGAATCATCCGGCCACCAACAGCGATGTCACCCAGGCCGCCAATTTTGTCATGCCATACCTTCAAAAAAGCCTGCCTGAGGACAGACTGCAGGCAGCCCTGACACGCGGCCATCTGCTGGACCTTGACACAGTCATAGACTCTTTGCTCCAGGAATAACGGGCACAGGGTCGAAGCGATTGAAAGACCGTCATCATAAGACCATCCCCGCGGAGGGCACGATAATTTTCCAAGAAGCTTGCCTTGGGATCAGCCGGCAGCGCCGGTGATCTTGAAATATCTGCCTGGTTAATTTGGAACGCCGCCCATGAGGCGCGGCCAGTCCAGTAGCAAGACCTCCATGAGCAGCTGCAAGTTTGCCCCGGGCAAACGGTCGATGGCCTTTTCCAACATGTCCACCTGCTGCAGCACCCGCCGTCCCGATAGATTTCCCGCAACTGCGGCAATTTGTTGGGCCCGGTCCGGGTTGTTTAATGGCGCAGTTGCACCATTGACCTGTAAAAGAACATCCCGCCAAAAAGAGAGCCAAAATTCAAATCGACGACGCAACAAGGCCCGGGTGATGCTTCGCTCCTGTTTGGAAGACGGTGGAACCTCTAATTTTGCAAATAGAAAGCGCTCGCGGTAAGGAGCATGCAGCAAATCCCAGAGCTCATCCAAATGTTTGGCACGGGTTTGGACTGCTTCCGGTTCATTCAAATAGCGTTCAACCAAACCCACCCGTCCGGCAGATATTTGAGCCAGCTGACGCGCTTCGTCAACAGAGAGATTGTGGACCTCGGTTAAATGCTGGGTCATTGCCACCAAGCCCAGTGGGCGCAGGCGGATCATCTCACAACGGCTGGCAATGGTCGGCAGCAAATCTTCTGCCGCATCGGCAGTCAGCAGCAGCACAGCTCGTTCTGGCGCTTCCTCAAGCGTCTTCAGCAAGGCATTTTGTGCATTGACATTGGCCTCATGAAAGCGCAGCAGGATGGCCACCCGCCAGCGCGCCGCATAGGGCGCCAGGGAGAGTGTATGGGACAGGCTGCGAATGGCGTCAATCTTTAACTCATCACCCACCTGAGCTGATTGGACCACGGTTAAATCAGGATACTGCATCAATGCAGTTTGTTTACAGGCCCGGCACTCACCGCAATACTGTCCGGGCTGCGGAGGATTCTCGCAGTTAAGCGCTTGAGCCAGCCTTAACGCCAAGGTGCGTCGTCCGATTCCGGGTGGGCCGGTAAACAGGTAGGCATGTCGCGTTTCATTGTGCCTGAGCTGTTGTTGTAAAAGGTGGACAGCCCAGTCATTTCCAGTGATGTTCCAATTCATGCTCACCATTGTAGCCCACCCAAGGGTGAATGGCAACAGTCAACGCCAAGGAAAAAGCCAGCTGGAAGATCATACGCCTGGAATAACCCAGGCGTATGATCTGAATTCGGCTTTTTTCTTTCTAATACGGCATGGATTCCAGTCGTTCCAGAATCTCTGGGAGATTGATTGCAACCATAATTGTTACTATGATTGATAGAATCAGAGTCAATCCAGACAGAATCAAACCAATCAAAGCCATGGTGCGCTTAGATGTTTTGAGCCCCAAAATGCCGGTTATGATGCCAACAACACCAAAGATTCCACCGCAGCAGGGGACAAGCGAACCACAGATATTGAGGATACCAATCACCAGTGAGACAATGGCGGTCCAGGTTTTTTCTGTGGGAACCGGGGCCGAGGCAATGGACGGTATTTCCACCGGGGCAGGCGGAGGCATGGTAGGATCAAAAGTCATTTTTAACTCCTTGGGGAAATGGAATTATGATAAACAGATTATAGCACAACTCAATCCGGTTTCATCCTACCGCGAATTGCCTCAAAAATAATGTTACTTTGGGAGTATTTCGAGTTTAGACAAAAAGTAGTGCGGTCTTCCCCTTGAGGAAAACCGCACCTTGGTAGAAAATTGGACTTGTGAAAGAAACAAATTCTACCAAGGAGAACATTAACAGACTAATCGAGTTTCGTCAAGCCGTGTATGAGAATGGGTGTGCACGCAAAGGTTGTCAAGTAAAAGGAGCCTGAGGTAGGATAGGGGTTA
>DAOQTN010000468.1:0-2749 GCA_035340555.1 Anaerolineaceae bacterium
GAATTGCTACGCGGTATGAAAAAAGAGGAGAAAACTTTGCTGCCATGATCACAATCGCTGCTATTTTTCTTTGGTCACAGTTTGCATACAGACCCTAGCCTTTTGGGGTGGAGCGGTATGCATTTATTGGATGAACAGTCAACATCATTGATTTGACCCCAGAAGGTGCAGATAGTCTGATAGCTGTATTGCGGCATGACACGCCGATCCAATCCGGACTCAAATCCGGATACTCGACCTAATTGTCATCTTTCCACGTTGAGCGCCAGGATGCCGGGAAGGCCTCCTGGCGCTCAAGCAAGGTTTTGGTATGGGGAGGCTGCCACAATGAGCCATCCTGAGCAAAGAAGCAGATCTCCCCGCCCTATCGTTCATTGCCGCGCTTAAAGTTGCCCGTGGCCTTGGCCAGCACCAGTTGTACACCTTTGGCATCCAGGCCCGTGAGCTTGTCCAACAATAGCTGAGCTTCTGTCCCTTTTAAAACTCTGACCTGCCGGCCTCTCCAATAAATAAACACCTTGTTTTCCTTGCTGACTTGGTAGGTAAAGACGTCGTCGTCCAGCCGATTGCGTTTATCGATTTTGTTCATCGTGTTTTTGATACAACTTTCAGGGTTCCACCGGAAGAACACAGCGGAAGCCTGTGTTTGGATAAATGTTGCCAGGATATCTTGCGGTGCGATAAGCAGTGCGTATGGACGGCCAGCCCCAGGAACCGCCGCGTACCACGCGAGCATCACCTGTGTCAGGCCCCGTTGGGTTGGACCAGGAGGTCTGATTGGAATAGTAACTGAATTCATACCAATCTACCACCCATTCAAAGACATTGCCCGCCATGTCCAGGGCTCCGTAGGGACTGGCCCCAGCCGGGTAACGGCCAACTTCGGTAGTGTCACCCATATTCCCATTGCAGTTACATCGTCTGAAATATGGCACACTATTGCCCCAGGGATAGATGTACGCCTCGGTTCCTCGGGCGGCTTTTTCCCACTGCGCTTCAGTCGGCAGCTGGCGACCCGCCCACTGGCAGTAATTCCCTGCATCCTTCCAGGTCACGTAAATCACCGGATAATTGTCGTATTGGCTGTTGCCGTAGTAGTCTTGTCGCGTTGTGGTTGTCCTCGCCGGATGCGCCCGGCAGGCCCCGGCAGCCACGCACCGGGCATATTGGGCATTGGTCACTTCGGTCCGGTCAATCCAGTAGGCATCCTGGTAAACCACATGCTCTGGAATTTCATCATCCATATAAAAATACTCCGCATAAGCAAAATACCCCTCTTCTGCTGAACCCATGATGAACTCACCGGCTGGCACACAAACCAGGGTCATGCCATCCACCGGCGAGATCCACCCCGTACCGATTTCAGTACAGGCAGGTGGGTCACTATCGTTCACCAGCTTAATTTTCGGCGGTCGCGGGTTGAATGCCCCCAGCACCACCAGCACAACGATCAAAACGCTGGTCCAGCCCAGTCCGGTCAGCGCCAGGCATCCTTTGATCAGCAGTCGATTCACTCGTGATGTCTTGCGGGTCCCGGTTTGGGTAGGGGTTGGGCAGGCAGCTCCCTCAGCCGGTAAGTGGGCAGCATCAGCAGCCGGCCGTGCCGGCTGCTCAACCGGAGCCGAGCGGCCGACCGGGATATCGCTGCCGATGGTCTCATTGTTTTTGCATTTCCCGGGATTGTCCATCACGTGATGCTCAACTCCTGTGTTTCGCTATCCCGCCTGACGGCACAGCCTGATTGGGGTTGGTTGCTTATCCCAATTATATCCCTTATCCCTATTCCCCCGACACTCAAATCCGCCCGGGCTATTTTCCAGCCCTTATTCCGACCTGGAAAAAAGTGTATCCTGGGAGTCACCTGAAAAAGCCCCTGTTTGACCTTCTCCGCTCCCTTCTGGGAGCGGAGAGGGTCACATCACCTTGTGAGTTGAAGGAATAATTGAGCCACCACATATCGGGAGACGGTATCGTTCTCTCCTTTTACATAGCCCCGAGCCAATATCTGAATATCATAGACCTCCCGATCACCCACAAGAATTGGGTGGACAATAATTGGATGGAATTCTCTCACCCGTTCATCTCTGGTCCGAACTTCGTTGCTGGTATTACCCGGACCATAAGTTGTCCCGTTTTCAATTCGGAACCACTGCTCTGTTTCCTCATCCCATTGGAGAATCACAATATCACAATCAGCATTAAACACAAGCGTTTGATCAGATAAGATTCCAACTTCAAGCCGTATAAATTTGCCGGCTTTAAGTTCATTCTGTTCGAATCGATCCAGTGCGAAGACGATGGTCTGATTCAAATCATCGCTCAGCGGATACGCTGCCGCAGCCGGGATGATTCCTGGCTGCAGGGTGGGATCGGTGGTGGGCGTGGGGACTGAACTCGTCGCCAATGGGGTCTTGATGACCACCGTGCTGACATAGACCGTCACCGGTTCATCAACCTGGGCCGGAGTACACCCAGCCAGCAAAATGATAATCAAGCCAATAAGAAAGAATAGAAACCCTGTTTTTGCTCTAAGCATTTTGCCGGCCTCCTTGAGACCGGACTTGAGACGTTCTCCGCCAACCAAAGGTGACGGAGAACGTCTCTTCAAAAAGGCGCTTAATTTGATGGCGGTCAGACGGCCGTCTTCCGTCGGTAGAAAACCTGGACCGGGGAGGGGTGGTTGGCGCCGTTCCCATAGATAACGTGGACCTCGGGACTGCGCAGTTCCAGTTCGAACTGCTGGAAAAGC
>DAOQTN010000469.1:0-2741 GCA_035340555.1 Anaerolineaceae bacterium
CAGTAAGACCTTGACTTGCTCGGCTGTGAACTTCTTGTGAATTTGTCCCATGATGTGATCCTTTTTCTCTCATCCATACCACACTTTCAGTTCACTTTTCAAGTTTTGTCCTCTCTATCTGGTGTTCACTTTTCAACTGTTTTGAGTTCACTTTTAAAGTGTTATCGGTTCACTTTTAAAGTTTCGCTGACAGCAGGGGCAAATCCGGGTGATGCCATTGATATTGGTGACGGATGCGTAGATCGTGATCTGAAAACACAACCAGGCGGATGCGATCAAACTGGCCAAATTCAGCGGTATACTGCAAAGCCCGCAGAATCCGGTTATCAATTTCAACCCCCGCCACATCAAAAAAATCACCCGAAATGGAGGCCACCATTTGCTCAAGGGCCAGGCGCCGCTGCAGCAACCGTCCCTCCTGGGAACGGGCGGTCAGCAAACTTTCAAAAGCCCGGGCCAGGGTGCGGACAAAGCCCATCACCACCCCAACCAGAATCATGGCAATCAACCCGGCCAGACCGCTGTAGGCCATGGATTGCAGTGGTAATCCATCCGGGGCCAGTTGGACCAGAAACAGGCCATACACAAAACACACCACGGCTGCCACGCCCCCCCCCAGGACGCCAAAGAAAAATCCGGCGGCCATGACCACCGCCAGCAGTCCGGCAGCCAGACCGAGTCCGTTTTGACGGCCAAAGAGCCAATAGAGGGCGGTGAACACCAGCAGGCTGATGCCAAGAACGAGCAGGCGCGATCGCAGCGGCCAGTGCAGTACCGCGAGGATTAAGGAGACCCGTTTATTGGCCCGGTGATTATTGGACATTCGGCCATCCAGACAGCAGGAGAACAAGACACAGTGGACAAAGGCAACAATGCCGGCTCTGGCTCATCCTTCCCCTGCCTGATAATCAGTATATGTAAGGTTAGGGAGAACGTCAAGAATGAGACGAGGGCCAATTTCGGTTTTTGGATCTGCCGCACTGTAAAATGGACCGTTAATCATACCCCAAACCCGGTTTTTTTGTGATTTTTTGCCAGACCTGATAGTTATTGGCGCAATTTTGCGCGACAATATAAATCAAACCATGACAATAAAATCAAACCATAACGGACTCAAACACAGTACTACAGGAGGCGATCATGTTAACCACTGTACGGCACATCTTGCAGTTCAAGGGGCCACAGATTTGGTCCATCCATCCGGAGGCAACTGTTTTTGAAGCACTGCGCTTGATGGCCGACAAGGATATTGGCGCCGTCCTGGTCATGGACGGCAACCGGCTGGTGGGGGTGCTGACCGAACGTGAATACGCCCGCAAGGTGATCCTGCAGGGCAAATCCTCGCGTGAAACCCGAGTCAGCGAAATCATGGGCACCGACCTGACCGCCATTCATCCGGAACAAACCCTGGAGGAGTGCATGGATTTGATGACCAAGCATCGCGTCCGGTATCTCCCGGTGGTGGAAAACAACGACATCATTGGGGTGATCTCGCTGGGAGATGTGGTCTACAATATCATCCACCGGCAGCGCCAGACCATCAAGGAGATGGAGAGCCGCAAGTAGACTCTGCTAACAGAATCGGTAAACCAGGGTTGTAAACTGGATCGGTAAGTCGTTCCTGAAACTGGGGCCCCAGCGTCAATCCGTGGGCAATATCACCATTGCTCCACTCCGGTCAGTATCACCGGAGTCTATATTCATTTAACAAATTACATATAAATTACATAGCTAAATTATAAAATTTTACATCGAAATATTATGACTTTAAAGGTATTATTTACCTTTGACCGGGTTGACAGTCCGTTCAATCCCCCCTATAATTAACGATGCTCTAACCTACCCCCGCGCGCGAGCGCAATATCATCCAGTAAAGGAGGTGAGACCCCTCCCCCACAGCCCAGGGTGTTGATCGTCACAACATGGCTGAAGGGAACCAGATCATCAACCTCAGGCAAGTTCCCCCTTGTTTTGGCACCTTCCAGATGGAAGCGTGCACCATCACTCCCATTTTTTCATAGTGAAGATGGAGAATACTTAAAGATGAAATCGCACCTGTTTCGACTGTTAGCGCTGTTGGTCCTGATCTCCATGATCGTGGTGCCCGTCAGCGCGCAGGCTCCGGTTCCGCCCACCTCCAAGGGCGCGGTTGAATCCGCCGCCCCCGAAGGCGAACCTTTCCCCTACATCGTCCTGTTTGAGGGCGACTCCCTGGTGGCCCGCCAAGGCTCAGCAGAACTGAGTGCTGAAGGCCAAAGCTACCTGAACACCCTGACCGCGCAGCGGACTGCCGTTTTGGCTGAAGCAAGCAAAGTTCTGGGTCACGACCTGGAAATCATTCATGTCTACGACGTGATTCTCAACGGCGTGGCTGTTGATCTAACCCCGGCTGAAGCGGCCAAGCTTGAAGCTCTGCCGGGCGTGCGCCGGGTGATGCGCGATACGATTGAGACCCTTGCCACTGACGCCGGCCCGACCCTGATCGGCGCCCCGGACCTGTGGACCGGCACCGGCACCCCCGATGGCATCGGTACCCTCGGTGAAGGCATGATTGCGGGTATCATCGACTCGGGTATCAACTTTGACCACCCCTCATTCAGCGATACGCCGGATGATGGCTTTGTCTACGAATGGACCGGCGACTATCTGGGCGTTTGCGCCCCGACCGGCGATCCGGCCTATGCTTCAGCCTGTAACGACAAGGTCGTGGGCGCGTACTCCTACACCAAGGATGCCGCCTC
>DAOQTN010000470.1:0-2739 GCA_035340555.1 Anaerolineaceae bacterium
GCCATTTTGGCAGTCAGCGGGTTGCCCGGGGTGGTCTTGAGGTGGTGACCTCCCTGGATTATGAAACGCAACTGCAGCTGCAATGCGCCGTTCAAACACAGTTGACACGCGTTCAGGGCCAGCTTGAACCCGAAGCACTGCCGGATGGCCGGGCCTGCACCATGGCCCGGTTGCTGCCGACGCTTTCTGTCGGCCGGTATGAAAATTCTGACCTGGCTTTCAGTGCAGCACTCTTGGATCCGATGACCGGACAGGTTCTGGCTTTATTGGGTGACACCAGATTGGATGATGAGCAATCCACTTTGACGGGACATCAACCTGGATCCCTGCTGGCCCCATTTGTCAGTGTGGCTGCTTTTGCCCGCGGCTTTGGCCCCGCCTCGCTGGTCTGGGATGTCCCGCCGGTAGGAGTGGATCAATCGGCACCGGCGATCAATCCGGATGGCACCTATCATGGGCCGGTGCGTTTGCGGGTTGCTTTGGCCAATGATTATATTGTTCCCATGATTCAACTGGCGGACCAGATCGGGATCCAAGGCATCTGGCGGATTGCGGAATCCCTGGGAGTCACCGGACTGGCTGCAGATGTTCCGAATTCGACACTGCTGACCACGGGAGGCAGTTTGAATGTGCTGCAGCTTGCGCAAGGGTATAGTTCCTTTGCAACGCTCGGGTTGTTGAATGGCCGACGCGCCACCACGGATGAGGCCCTGCAACCGGTGCTGATTCTTCTGGTACAGGACAATTCGGGGCGCACCCTGCTGGATCAACGCGTGAGTGAGAGCCAACCCGTCCTTAGTCAACCGCTGGCCTATCTGGTCAGCCAGGTGCTAAGCGACGAATCCGCTCGTTGGCCCAGCCTGGGACACCCCAACCTCTTGGAGATCGGCCGTCCTGCTGGAGCCCGACTTGGTCAGATTGCTGACGGCACCGAGCTGTGGACAATCGGATATACCCCCCAGCGGGTTGCAGTGGTCTGGTCCGGCGCAGAGACCCGGTTGGATTCTGACTTATCCGCCTCATTGTGGCATGCCTTGATGCAGTTTGCTCATGCTGACCAGACGGTGCAAAACTGGACCATGCCGGCCGGCTTGCTCGCCGTGGATGTCTGCGATCCATCTGGCATGCTGCCAACGGGCAACTGCCCAAGCGTGGTCAGCGAATTGTTCGTGGCGGGCAATGAACCGGTCATGCTGGATACTCTTTATCAAACTCTCCAGGTTAATCGTGAAACCGGGCGGTTGGCCACCGTTTTCACCCCGCCAGAGCTGGTTGAGGACCGAATTTACCTGATGGTGCCGGCTGAGGCCCAGTCTTGGGCTCGTTGGATGGGGCTGCCGCTACCACCTGCGGAATATGACGCCATTCAAGCGCCGGCCCCGATCCCTAATGTTCAAATTACCACGCCGACACTTTATGCCTATGTCCGGGGAGTGGTCCCTATTGTAGGAACAGCAGCGGGCACAGATTTCTCCTCCTATACCGTTCAGGTGGGGGAGGGCATCAATCCGCGGACTTGGATCCAGGTTGGGGAGGCCCACGACGCCATGGTTGTGGGTGGAGAACTGGCAGCTTGGGATACGACCACTCTGGAGGGCCTGTATGCAATCCGACTGGTGGTTGTCCGGGATGACGCCCAAGTTGACACAGCCGTTCTCCAGGTCACGGTGGACAATACACCACCACTGGTTGAAAGTCCTTATCCGCAAGCGGATCAGACAATCATGCTGGACAGCGGCCAGATTATCACCCTGCAGGCAGTTGTGGCTGAAGCCGTTGGAGTGCAGCGGGTTGAATGGTGGGTGGATAATAAGCTGGCTGGCTTGCGCCAGGGCGGAGAAGGCCTTAATTCTGGCAATGCCCTGGCCTTCAGCCTCCCCTGGACGGCAAATTCCGGCAGACACACGTTGGTGCTGAAAGCCTATGATCTGGCTGGCAATTTCAGTGAATCCGAGTTGATAACATTTACAGTGCAGCGCAAATGACGACTGAAACCGAACATCCCTTGATTCCGCTCCCTCCATTCATGCAGCGCGTCCGGGAAAAACTGCGCTCAGGTTGGCAAGACCCCCGCCGCCGCGTGACGACCGTTGTCCTGGTCATTTTGGGAACCCTGCTGTTGGTTGGCAGTTGCGGTTTGCTGATAATAACCTCGTTTGGTGGATTGCCAAGTTCCATAGACTCGCCATTTGAAGACATCCTGGTTGGAAACTGGCAACTCGCTGCCGATAGTCCGCGTCCCGGCGGCTACGACGTGGAACTGCGGTTTGAGGAAAATGGGCGACTCTGGCTGGTTGATCGCGCCACCGGGCAAGGGCTCTCTGCCTCCTATGCCTTTGTGGCGGAAAAAAGGGTTAATATCTCTGTGACATTTGGCCTGCCGGCATATGATTTTGAATTTGACTATGATGGCACCATCCTGTCAGTTATAACCCCGCCTGATTTGGGCTTTGGCACCATTTACTTTGTCCGGGTCGCGGAATGATCCCGCCTCTTTCTGAAGGCACTGCTGTGGCCGGAACACCCCCAACGTCCACTTGCGGGAATAGTTGGAACCACCCGGGCCATCTGGAAAAATCCGGGTAATCTGGGCAATTTGGATAAGCCAAAAATTCGGACAACCCGGACAGCCTGAAACGATGGCCCATTGCTTGCAACCGACCATTGCAAGTTCCCTTGCAGGCGATGGGAGTTTTGGGTCTGTAATGGCAGGACATCCAGCTGCATTTATTAAAGCCG
>DAOQTN010000471.1:0-2716 GCA_035340555.1 Anaerolineaceae bacterium
AAATGGGTGGGCCCAGGCCCCCTTATTATCGCGCTGATGTCTTCTCCAGAACAATTCTGCTTAATCGGATGGCAAATCCTGAGGTCGGGCGGGGGGTGGGTCGGATGGCAAATCGGCGGACGGTTCGGATTGGACATCAGCCATCAGATCGGCAGGCAGATCGTCAGGTGGTTCAGGCTGCAGTTCAGCCAGCGCTTGGTGCACCCGCTGCCTGATGTCCGCATCATAACTGTGGGCCAGACATTCTGAAGCGGCTTCCAGTTCCCGCCGGGCCGTCACCAGGTCCTGCTGGCGCAATGCGACCTGGGCCAGATTGTAATGACCCCAGCACTGGCCGTTCCAATCGCCGCGCTGGCAGCAGCGTTCCAAAAAGAGGCGGTGCCAGCTGGCAGCTTCATCCAGCAGTCCCTGACTGACGGCGGTTTCGCCCAGGTTGGCCAGGGCAATGACCTCACCGCGCCAGTTGCCGGCCTGCCGGTTCATGTCCAGGGCCTGCAAAAAATGGGTCCGGGCAAGCTCAGCCCGGCCTGTCTTCAAATGGATATCCCCCATATTGTTGAAGGCCGCCCCGGCTCCCGAGCGATCACCAATCTCCTGGCTCAGTCGGAGGTATTCCGCATAGTACCCAATGGCTGCAGTAAAGTTTTCCTGGCTACTGGCTGCTCCCCCCAGACCGTTGTAGGCCTGGCCTTCCGCCCGCCGGTCCCCAACCTGTCGGGCAATTTCCAGCGCCTGTTGTTGATATTCCATGGCAGATTGGACCTGTCCCTGGTCCAGCAGGATGTTGGCCATCAGCCGCAGTGTCTGGGCCCGCAGCGGCAGCAGGGTGTCCCGCCGGGTCAACGCCAGGGCACGCTGCAGCTGTTCCTGAGCCACCGCATAATTGTGCAGCCGCAGATGGGCTAATCCTGCCAGAACGCGGCCTTCAGCCTCCAGCGTGGTCACGCCGCAGTCCTGGGCCAGGGCAATGCCCGCTTCCGCCAGGTTCAGCGCGGCATCGTAGTCACCGCCAATCTCCGCCAGACTGGATCGCATCAGCATCACTTCAATCCGCCGGCGATCATCGTTCAACGCCTCCGCCAGCACCGCCAGGGCCGCCAGGTCGGCAGCCTGGGCAGAACGTTCCCCCAGCAAATCATAAACCCGGGTCCGGTGGACCAGGAGTTCGTAACGGCGGGGCAGGTGATCGGTGGGAGTGAGCTCCAGGGCCCGGGTAAAGTAATGCAC
Organism: Anaerolineaceae bacterium; assembly: GCA_035340555.1. GTDB lineage: Bacteria > Chloroflexota > Anaerolineae > Anaerolineales > Anaerolineaceae > JAGOFZ01. The sequence continues at coordinate 1,228 of DAOQTN010000471.1, forward strand.
GGCGTTATCATTGGCATATTGTGCCGCTGAACGGATGCCGGCACGCTGATACCAGGTGGCGGCCCCCTCATACTCTTCAGCCTGTTCCAAATGCCGGGCTATCGATCCGGCATACTCCTCGGCACGCTCACCGCTGCGCTGCATCAGCCAGCGGGCCACCCGGGCATGATCGGCGCGGCGTTGGCGTTTCAAGACCGTCTCATAGGTGACTTCATGCAAAATGGTATGTTGAAAGACATACTCCGTTGTTTCCGCGAAGGCTGAGGACGGGCGGCGAAAAACCAGGTCGCGTCCATTTAACCCTGCCAGGGCTTCCTCAACCGCCGCCAAGCCGGCAGCGGAGCCGTCTGGGCTGGCCAGGACCGCCACCGCCTCAGCCCAGAAGACCCGCCCGACAATGGCTGCCCGTTGCAGCACCTCGCGCTGGGCGGCTGGCAGGGAATCCAGGCGGGCCTCAATCACCCCGGTCAGGGTCGGGGGGACATGGAGGGTGACCAGGCGCTCCGGTGCCACTGTCCACTCATCATCTCCCGGGAGGATCACCCCGTCGTCCATCAACATCTTGACCAGTTCCTCAACGTAATAGGGGTTGCCGCCTGATTGGGTGACAATCAGCTCGCTCAACACCTGGGGCAGGACCGGCACCTTGCGTAAAATTTCAGCAACCAGCTGGCGCGTCTCAGCCTCAGCCAACGGTAGCAGATGGATGGCGGCAAAGTTGGGATGATTTTTGCCCCAGTCCGGAAAGCGTTCAAACAACAGCGGGCGCGCCGTGCAGATCAGTAAAAACGGCTGGTCCTTCAGATTGTGGGCCAGAAAATCCAGTGCGGCCAGGGAATGCGGGTCGGCCCAGTGAATGTTTTCGATATAGGCCACCACCGGGAGCTCGCGCATCACAGCCATAAAAAACGCCGCCAGGTACTGGAACGCCCGGTCCCGCAGCTGACGGGCATCGGCCCGGACCGCGGCCAGATAGGGGCTGTCTGAATAATCCATGCCGATCAGGGCTCCAACAAAATGGGCTTTTTCACGCCCTTCAGGACCCATAAAGCTTTCAAAACCGGCCTCCATTTTCTGACAGGCCAGTGCGGGCGGGTCACTGTCTTGCAGGCCAAAGCGAAAGGCAAACAGATCCCGCAGCAGGGCATAAGGCAGGGTGGCCGTCTGCAACGTCGCCCGTCCCTGGAACATGCGATAGATAATCGGCTGGGGCTCAATCCAGGCGCGAAAATCATCCAGCAGGCGCGACTTGCCCATGCCCGCTTCGCCGGTCACCAAAACCGTCTGCGCCAGACCGTCACCGCAGACCTGCAGCAGGCTGTCCTGCAATTGGGACAATTCCTCGGCCTGGCCAATGGTGGGGGTGTCGATGCCCTCCACCCCGCGGCTGGGAATGCGAAACATGCGCGGCTTGGCCAGTAAAACCTCATAGGCCTGCACCGGTTCGCTTTTACCCTTGACCACCAGGGGGGCCAGTTTCCGGACGCTG
>DAOQTN010000472.1:0-2715 GCA_035340555.1 Anaerolineaceae bacterium
TGTTGCGTGGCCGGGGGCATGCGGTCATTACGTACGAAGAGGATAATCACCGCATCCCACAGCTGGGACGACTGCGCACTGCGCTGCGAACCATCTGGTCACTTGAAACCAGCCAGCGGATTGGTCGTTTGCTGGCCAATGATTCAGTGGATCTGATTTATGCCCATAACACCTTTCCCCTGATTTCTCCATCCCTCTACGACGTCGCCGCATCCCGGCATATCCCGGTGGTCCAGGTCCTTCATAATTACCGGCTGCTGTGCCTGAACGCCTTTCTGATGCGGGGGGATCGTCCCTGTGAAGATTGTATGGGCCGCCCGCTCGCTTTGCCCGGGATCCGGCATGCCTGCTATCGCGGCAGCCGGGCGGGGAGTTTGTCCCTGGCCCTGATGCTCTGGGTGAACCGCTTGCGCGGTGTTTGGGACCGGCGCGTGGGCCGGTATTTTGCGTTGACGGCGTTTGCCCGACAGAAATTCATTCAGGGCGGGCTGCCCGCCGACCGGCTGGTGGTGCGGCCAAACTACCTGATGGACCCCGTTGAACCGGGAACTGGCTCGGGCAACTACGCCCTGTTTGTCGGCCGGCTCTCCTCCGAGAAGGGTATCCTGCCGCTGCTGGCAACCTGGCAGCAGTTATCCAGCCGGCTGCCGTTGTGGATTGCCGGGCATGGCCCCCTGGCCCCGCAGGTTGAGGCTGCTGCGTCGGCCAATCCATTAATCCGCTGGCTGGGGTCGGTGCCAGGTAGTCAGGTGAGCACTCTGCTGCAGCGAGCCACCTTTCTGGTATTTCCATCGCTGTGGTATGAAGGCCTGCCGCGGGTGCTGATCGAATCTTTTGCCGCGGCGACACCGGTGCTGGCCTCGGATTTGGGGGCGATGCCGTCCCTGGTTACTCCGGGAAAGACCGGCTGGCTGCTGCCGGCGGGCGATCCCGCTGCCTGGGCGGCGGGGATTGAAGCCATCCTGGCAGACCCGGCTCAACTACCGGCGCTGCGCCGGGGGGCCCGGCGGGAGTTTGATGATCTCTACACCCCGGCCGCAGGTTATGCTCAATGGGCCGCCGGAGTGGCCCCCCTGTTATCAGATGGGACGACCCGTCTACTGCTGAATGGGATGGCCAGCCTGTGAGGCCCCCGGCACGGGTGAATTTATTGGGCGTGGGGGTTCATCCCATCCGCATGGCGGATGCCCTGGCTGCCTTCCAGGACTGGATTGCCCGCCGTCAACCCCATTATGTCTGCCTGGCCCCGGCCCACGCCATCATGGCTTGTGTGGATCAGCCGGAACTGCGGCCCATCTACAATTGCAGCGGGCTGACCACGCCGGATGGCATGGCCATCGTCTGGCTGTTGCGCGCCCAGGGCCATCCTGGCGTGGAGCGGGTGTATGGCCCTGATTTGCTGCCGGCGGCTTGCCAGGCCGGGCTGGCGGCGGGCTGGCGCCACTATTTTTATGGCGGTGCTTCCGGGGTGCCGGAACAGCTGGCCGCTCGGCTTCGGGAGCGCTTTCCGGGAGTGCATATTTGTGGTTGTTATTCTCCACCATTCCGTCCGTTGACAGCCGCCGAAGCAGCCCAGGTGCAGCTGGATATTCGTGCCGCCCGGCCCGATATCCTTTGGGTCGGCATCGGGTCCCCGCGCCAGGAACAATGGATGGCGGGTTGGATTGATCAACTCGACGTGCCAGTGCTGGTCGGAGTGGGGGCGGCTTTTGACTTCCTGGCCGGCGTCAAACCCCAGGCTCCGCGCTGGATGCAGCGGTCCGGCCTGGAGTGGCTGTTCCGGCTGCTCAGTGAACCGGGTCGGCTGTGGCGCCGTTACATTTTAGGCTACCCCCGCTTTGTCGTTTTGATGCTGCTGCAATTTTTGGGACTTTACCGGATCCCGCTGGATGATGATTCTCCAGACAACGATCTCCGGAATGCAGCTTCATAATGAGGGTTCATATTAAAGCACCAAACCTCACCTTGAGACAGGGATGGTGCTCCGGGGTGAGGGCGCGCCCAACGCGCCCTGGAATTATGCCCCGGAAAAGGGCAATCTGAAGTAAAATCAAGCCATGTTCAGGCGCTTTTCGGCAAATTTTGCCGTGGTCTCGATGCTGCTGGATGCGGTGATTGTGGCAGCCATGTTGTTTCTGTCAGCTTCCATGCGCTACGATCTAAACTCGTGGGCTTTTGTGAAGGAAGTGCTGGCGCCGGTGGTACTGCCTTGGGGGTTGTATGCCATCTTCCCCCTGATTTGGGTGGGCGTGCTGCTGCTGTTTTCCGTCTATGACGGCCGGCGCAATTTGCGGGTGGTTGATGAATTCGGCAGTCTGAGCCTGGGATCGCTGCTGGCGGCGGTGGCCATGGCTGGCATTCTGTACTTTTCCTATCGCGAGACATCCCGCTTTCTGTTTTTGCTCTTTGTCGCCGCCGCCTGGCTGCTGATGCTGGTCTGGCGCGGCGTGCTTCGCCTGGCCTTCCGCCGGCAATGGTCCCAGAATCTGCAGCGGCGGCGGGTCCTCATTTTGGGGGCCGGTGTGGTCGGCCGTCGGTTGGAGCAGCAGATCCGGCAGCAGCCCTTCCTGGGGCTGGAGATCACCGGTTTTTTGGATGACCATCCCGCCAAGCAGAGCGCAGCCGGGGTGCTCGGGGATCTGGATCAGGTGCGCCAGGTCGTTCAGCAGAAGGAGGTGGAGGATGTGGTCATCGCCCTGCCCCTGTCGGCTTACC
>DAOQTN010000473.1:0-2707 GCA_035340555.1 Anaerolineaceae bacterium
TGTGGTGGCGTGTGCCGGGCCACGTTGTTGAGCAGCTTGCCGGCCACCCCTGGATCAATGTAGGTCTTGCCGGCCAGGGTGCCCTTGATGGCGCTGATCAACTCCTCGCGCGGGCGGTCTTTGAGCAGGTAGCCGGCGGCGCCGGAGCGCACGGCGTCAAACAACCATTCATCGTCATCGTAGGTGGTCAGGACCAGCACCCGGACAGAGGGGAAGCGTTCCCGGATTTTCCGGGTGGCCACCACCCCGTTCATGCCGGCCATCTTCAGATCCATCAGCACCAGATCCGGCTGCAGCTGTGCCACCAGTTCCAGGACTTCCAGGCCGTTGTGGGCCGTGCCCACCACCTGGATCTCCTGGTCTGATTCCAGAATGCGCACCAATCCTTCGCAGACAATTTCCTGATCATCACAAACAACGATGCGAATCATTTGAACTGCTCCCAGGTGAATTTGATCTGTGTGCCCCCGCCGGTGCGGCTCTCAATCCCGAGCCGTCCGCCGGTTGAGCGGGCCCGCTCCTGCAGCAGGCTCAGGCCAAAGTGGTCGTCCGGTTTCCGGTCATCCAGGTCAAAGCCCACGCCGTTGTCCCGGATGGTCAATTCCACCCCGGCGCCGGTGTTGATCAGGGTGACCCCGGCCTGGGTGGCCTGGGCATGGCGGACGATGTTCTCCAGCGCCTCCTGGGTGATGCGGTACAGGCACTGCTCGACATCGTGCGGCAAGGTCCCCATCGCGGTCGGGCAGCTGAAGGGGATCGGGATGGCGGCCCGTTCCGCAGCCAAGCGGCAGACCTGCTCCAGGGCCAGCACCAGCCCCATGTCCTCCAGGGGGCGGGCGCGCAGCGCCTTCAGTGCCCGGCGGGTTTCATCCAGTCCCACCCGGGTGGTCTGCAGGGAGTGCTCCAGCATCTGGTGGGCTTCCTGCTCGGCCGGGTTGAGGATGGTTTTCACCGCCTCCAAGTTGATGGCCAGCCCGCTCAGGGTGTGCGCCAGGGTGTCGTGGAGTTCGCCGGCCAGCCGGTTGCGTTCCCGGCTGGTGGCCAGCTGGTCCAGTGTGCCGGCATACCGGCCCAACCGCAGATTGGCCTCAATCAGCTTTTCCTGCTGGCGGCGCTGGGTTTCCATCAGATTGCCGACGACATAGCCGACAATGCCGAAGGCAAAGGCCCGCACCAGCGGTACGCCCAGCACGGCAAAGGTTTCATACGTGATCTGGTCAACCACCGCCAGCAGCACGATCAGTTCCAGGCCGTTGGTGAAAATGGTGAAGCCGATGACGGCTTTCAGGTCATACTGCCAGGCGATCAGCACCAGCGGCACCAGCAGCACCGGCAGCCACAACCAGGAGCGGGTGATGATGATGTCAATGTGGGTGGGGTAGGGGGCGATCAGGTAGACAAAGTTGTTGAACACCGGAAAGAGCGTGCTCATGGCCAGCCCGATGGGCAGGTAGAAGTGTTTGAGCCGGACCTCCAGTTCGCTCCAGGACAGGTACACCGCCAATCCCAGGAAAACCGCAAAATTGATCCACAGCTGCAGTTGCAGCGACCATTCCAGGCCGGCAGACAATATCGCGTAGGCCCAGAGGATCGCAAAATAGGCCATGGCGATGCTGGTGAAGTACCTGAATATTCGCAGCAGTCCGGGTTCAATCGGTCGTTTCATCTCGGTTTCTGGTTTAAATCATAACACAAACCCCGCATAGCGCGCTCGTGACACCGGTCACCAGCCGGGGTGGTGCCTGTCACTCCAGGTTGTGCCTCCCGGCACCCCGGGTTGTGCCCCCCGGCACCTGCCTGGCCGCCGCGGCGTGGCGTATAGTGAAGATCAGAAAAAGAGGTTCAGATGGAAACTGCTGTTCAAGCTGAAGCGTTGACCAAAATCTATCCCAACCAGCGCGGCCTGCCGGCGCTGCGCGACCTGGAACTGACCATCCCAACCGGCATCCTGTTCGGCCTGGTGGGGCCGGATGGGGCGGGCAAAACCACGGCACTGCGAATCCTGTCCTCGGTCATGCTGCCCACCAGCGGGCGGGTGCGGGTCCTCGGCTACGATACCCGGACCCAGCCGGACCCGGTGCGCCGGCGGATCGGGTACATGCCCCAGAACTTCAGCCTGTATCCGGATCTGACCGTGGCGGAAAACCTGAATTTCTTCGCCGATATTCAGCAGCTGTCGCTGGCGCGCAAGCACACCCGGATTCCGGAAATGCTGCGCTTCACCCGGCTGCAGGATTTTCAATCCCGGCGGGCGGCCAAACTTTCCGGCGGCATGAAGAAAAAGCTGGCCCTGGCCTGTGCCTTGGTGCACGAACCCGACGTTCTGATCCTGGACGAACCCTCCACCGGGGTGGATCCGGTCAGCCGGCGGGAACTGTGGGTCATCCTCTCCGCCGTGGCCGAACAGGGCGTTACGGTGCTGGTTTCGACCCCCTACATGGATGAAGCCGAGCGCTGTCACCAGGTCGGGGTGCTGTATCAAGGTCAAATCATGGCTGCGGGCACCCCCGATGAATTGAAACAGAGCCTGCCGTTTGAGATTCTAGAATTGAAGGCCAGCCCGCGCAAACGGATGCGCCAGATTGCGGCCGAAACCCCCGGCGTGTTGGAGTGGCGCCCGGTTGGCGACACGCTGCGCCTGACCACGGCCATTGGCGGGGCCCAGACGGTTCTGCGGCAGTTGAGCCGGCGGCTCACCCAGGATGGG
>DAOQTN010000474.1:0-2679 GCA_035340555.1 Anaerolineaceae bacterium
CCTCCGGTGTCATCGATGGGCCGGCCGATCTGGTCGTTGATGTGACGCAGGTCAGCTTTGTTGAACCGACTGCGCCACCCACAGCCCTGGCCGATCCGACTTTCTACCTCACGCTGAACGGGGCGTCCTATAGGCCAGGCGACCGGGCACATGCCTATCTCTTCTCTGGCGATTGGGTCACCGACCTGGGCCGGCCCTCATTGGATACAGTGATCGCCCGCGGCGTTTCGGCTGGCGATGAAGTCTGCCTGATTGAAGCCGATCAGTCGTTGGTGGGCTGCACAACCGTTACTCCCCCCTTACAAGAGCTTGCGTTGTTCACTGCAGAAAACTGGCAGCCGCAGGTGCTGCTGACACCGGCCTCAACCAGCATTACCGTGTCGGTTTCGAATCTGCCCCCGAGCTTATCGCTGTCTACCCGGCTGTATCCCGTGGGTGCGGCAGCCGGCCCGGCGGTAGACCTTTCCTGGAATGGCTCGGTTTACCAGGCGAGCATCCCCACCACTCAGGCGGCGGTGGCAGGTACCGTACGGGTATGGGTGAACGAAGCTGCGCCACAGCGGGTGACGGTTGCCAACTTCTCGTTGGGCGGGAACCCAGCCCGGCAGCATATTGGCAGCAACGTGCTGATGCGGGGACGCTTTGCTCCGGCTGTCTCGGCGGATGGGCAGGTGATCTTGTTTGGGGATATTCAGTTCACGGGCGACCAATTCTACGCCATCCAGACGGCCGCGGCGGTGCCCCAGGCGCCTTCTTATGCCACCCTGGTCGGAGAATCTTACTACCTGCTGACCTCGGTGGATGCCCCCAGCCTGGCGGGCACAACCCTGAGCATCTCTTATATGGCGCGCGACGTGCCAGACGGGGAAGAAATCTGGCTGAAGATGTATTACTGGAACGGCTCGCAGTGGATCCTGCTGCCCAGTGAGCTGGATACGGATGAAAACATGGTTACAGCACCCTGCCAGGGGCAGGGGCTGTACGCGCTCATGTCTTCGGTCGAGATTCCGTTGGAAGCTGGCTGGAACCTGTTCTCTTATCCCATCCCGGTCAGCCGGACGGTGACCGAGACGTTATCTTCGATCGCCGGCAGCTACAGCGTCGTCTATAACTACAATGCCGCCACTGCCGACTGGACCGTGTACGGGGTGGACGCCCCGGACTGGGTCAATGACCTGGAGCTGTTCCAATTCAGCAAGGGTTACTACATCAACACCACCCAGGCCACCACGCTGTACCTGAAGGGCGGTTTTGGCCCTCAGGGACAGAATGCGCCTACCCTGGGCGTACCTTACCCGCCCGCCACTTACTATGGGCAGGTGCTATCCAGTGCCTACTTTACCCCCTCCGCCGGCCAAACGGTGACGGTGCGCATCGGCGAGCAGGTCTGCGGGCAAGGCCTGACCCAAAACGTGGGCGGACAGATCGTATACGTGGTCAACGTGGCGGCGGCCGTCCAGACGGCAGGCTGCGGCGTGCCTGGGGCGGGCATCTCCTTCCAGGTGGGCGCTCAGGCAATGGCCCAAGCGCCGTTGTGGAACAATAATAACCTGTGGGAGCTGAATCTGAGTCCAAACGCGGCACCCAACCCAACTCCTGATACTGCCTCTACACCTGAGGAAACAACGGCCAATCTCACCGTGCTGGCCAACGATACAGACCCTGATGGAGACAGCCTCTCCCTGCAGTCTGTTACCAGCCCGGCGCACGGCATCGCTGTGATCAACGGCACCACGGTGCAGTACACCCCGCAGCTGAACTATAACGGCGCGGATACTTTCTACTACACGGCGGTGGATGTATATGGCCAGACAGCTACCGCATTGGTATCCGTCCAGGTGACGCCAGTGAATGACCTGCCCACCGCCGTGGATGATACCGCTTCGGTCACCGAAGATGTTCCCAGCAACATCCCTGTTTTGAACAACGACGATGACATTGATGGGGACTCGATCAGTATCCACTCAGTGGGCGCGCCTTTACATGGCTCAGCTACCATCTCTGGCTCAGTCATCCAATACACGCCCGCCTCAGGTTACTCTGGCCCAGACGTTTTCACGTACACCATCGCGGATCCATCCGGCTTGATGGATACGGCGAGCGTGACCGTGCAGGTAGTGGAAGGTGTGAACGCCGGCCCCCTGGCGGTGGCGGATGTTGCTTTGACCCTGGAAGACAATGCAGTGACCATCCCCAGCCTGGCGAATGACTCTGACCCCAACGGCGATGCGCTGACCATCACCGGGGTCGAGCCGCCGCTGCACGGCACAGCGGTCATCAGCGGATCAGGCTCTTTGGCCGTGATCATTTATACTCCAGAGCTGAACTTCAACGGTCTTGACGCGTTCATGTACACCATCAGTGATGGTCTCCTGTCCGCAAACGCCATGGTCCGGGTTACCGTGCAGCCTGTCAACGATCCCCCTCAGGCAGAAGCCGGCGCTGATCTTACGGCAGTGGAAGGCCAGGAGCTCAGCTTCTCAGGCTCCTACGTTGACCCTGATGAGACGTCCGGCGCCATCATCTCATGGGATTTCGGGGATGGCGGCTCCGACGAGTCGACGCTTTCTCCCACGCATACCTATGCCAATGAAGGTGTTTACACGGTCACCCTCACTGTAACCGATACCGCCGGGGCCTCTGCATCCGACAGCTTGCAGGTGACGGTTGCCAACGTGG
>DAOQTN010000475.1:0-2676 GCA_035340555.1 Anaerolineaceae bacterium
TCGCCTGACCATTTCTCCATTTTGTAAAATCAGGAGAGCGCAACCAGTATGAAATATAGTCGGATTGTGTTAAATCTTTTGGGCGAATGATCCCGCAGAAGGCGCCAACAGAACCGGAAAAATCTTTTTTTAATTGCGCAGTTTTGCCGACAACTGTTGGACTTCCTGATGCCATACAAATGGCGATATCCCCAGCTTGGAGTCTTTGTTCAATGGACACATTTTTACTTGTTACCCAAAGCAGATCGTTTTCCGTATCAAGAGTTTCACTAATATTTCCTGCTCTAAGAATTGGTAAGTAACCAGTGTCTGGGATCAATTTTGTTTCCTGGGGAGTAAAACTAACGCCACGAATAAAATGACACATATCCCCCAATTTCACCCAGCGCCAACCAGTTGGTAAAATAATCTTATCCTTTACCATATTCTATACCGCGAAAATCCTCACCTTTGCCTCGCGCAGCACCTCTGCCGGTTTCCCCAGCGAGCGCAGCGCCGCCAATCCGCCGGAGCGCCTGACCTCAGGGGTGTCAAAGATGTGCGGGTTTTCCAGGCCCTCCGTCCCGGCCCGCCCGAACTGCAGGGCCAGGGCGCGTAGCGTCTCGGCGCTGCGCGTGGGCATGCCCGCCAGCCAGGCGCTGTGCTTGTAGGTGAAGGCCGCCGAGCGCTCCAGGCGCGTGCGCGGGGCCAGGCCGTAGCCCAATTCGGCTAACACATCATAAAGATCGTAGGCATCCATCTGGTCGAGCGAGCGCACCAACAGGGCCGAGCGCGCTCCATCCGGCAGGGTTTCCAGCAGGTCGCGCCGGGCAGCCGGGTCAATCCATACCTGGCGGAACAGGTCGAGGTCGGGGGCTTTCTCCACCAGGCGCTGGGCCAGGCGGGCCTTGTATTCTTCCACCGTCACCGGCATGGCCTTGCCGTCCACCATCGTCACCACCGACTTCCCGGCCTCGGTGATGGTCACGTCGAAGCCCTGCACCTGGATGGGCGGGTTCATTGGCTTGGGCGTGGGGGTTAGCTCGCCCGGTTCCGTCTCTTTGACGTAGCGGGTCAGGAATTCCCGGCCAAACAAGCGCGTGGCATCGGTGTAATCGTAGACCCGGAACATCAGCTTGCCGCTGGGCGGGTGCAGGCGCGTGCCGCGCCCCACCATCTGGTAGAAGGCGATTGGCGATTGCACGTATTTGAAAAAGACGATGTTCTCCACCACCGGCACGTCCACGCCCGTGGTCAGCAGATCCACCGTGGTGGCGATGAAATGACTGCGCGATGCCCCGCGCAGGTCGGGCAGTTGGTCGTTGCCCGAGCTGGCTGCCGTGCACTTGAAGGCATAGGGTTCGAGCGGCTTTTGCTCGTTCTGGGCGCACCAATTCGCATACAGGTTGTTCATGGCAATCGCCACCTGGTCGGCGTGGTTATCGCTGGCGCAGAAGATGATCGTCTTTTGTTCCGGGCTGCCGGTGTGCAGGAAGAGATCGAACAGATCCTGGCACATAGCTTGAACACGGTCAGATATTTGCAGGGTTTTCTCGAAAGAAGGAGCTTCGTAGCGCCGGTTGAGCGTTTTGTAGTCCACGTGTTCACCGGTCAGGGCATTGGCCACTTGCTTGTCGTCCAAATCCTCCTGCTGCACGCCGGTGACCTGCTCGGTATCGGGCTTGCGATCCAGGTAGATATCGCGCTGGATGATCTCGCACGCCGCCAGGTAGCCATCGTCCATGCCCTGGGCCATCTCGTAATCGTAGACCGGCTCGCCGAAGTATTGGATATTGTCGGCGGTGATCTTCTCGTCCTCCGGGCTGCGCTCCCCCTCCGCCCCCACCAGTTGGCGCGGCGTGGCGGTCAGGCCGATCTGCACCGCTTCCGAGTTGCGCCTCAGCACCAGCGACCACTTGCCCCATGCTGAGCGGTGGCATTCGTCAATGATGATGTGGCTGAAAAACCCAGGCGGGTAATTCTCGGTCAGGAAGTTGGCGTCGGCTTCGTCGCTATCTACGCCCAGGGTTTGGTAAGTGGCGATCAGGATGCGGGCGTTCTTCTGCGGCTCTTTGCCGCTCACCTCAGCGGCATCCGCCCCGAAGACATTCTGGAACGCACCCAGGCCCTGGCTGCGCAGCTCGTCGCGGTCGCACAGGAAGAGCGCCCGGCGCAGTTGACCGGCGTCGGCAATGCGCTTCAATAAATTTACGGCGATGAAGGTTTTGCCCGCCCCGGTTGCCAGCGCCAGCAAGGCGCGCGTTTGCCCCTGGGCGATGTGCTCCAGCACGGCGCGGATGGCGGCATCCTGGTAATAGCGGCGCACCCCTTCGCCGCCGCTGTAGCGGGCCAGCAGGGGCCGGGCGGCGGGGGCATCCAGCTTGAAGCCCATACCCTTTTCGTAAGCGGCGCGCAATTCAGCGGGCGTGGGGAACTCAGCCAGTGGGCGGGCGGCCTGCGTCTTGCCGCTGAAGCGGTCGTAGAGCACGAACAAATGCCCATTGCTGGAGATGACAAACTGCACGTTCAGGCGCTTGCTGACGGCATAGAGCTTGGCCTGCTCCAGGCCGTGTTCGGGCGGCAGGTGCTCGGCCTTCGCTTCGATCAGCGCCACCGCCACCGGCTGGGCGTCGGGCGTGACCTTGATGCGCAGGGTGTAATCGGTGCGCCCCTTAGAGCGCTTGCGCGGCTTGCCAT
>DAOQTN010000476.1:0-2666 GCA_035340555.1 Anaerolineaceae bacterium
TTTTTTCAGTTGTTGATTCAAACACTGCACTCTCTCAGATACGGGCCGGTCAACTGGATATCTTTATGGATGGCCTAAGCTCGTCTCAAATTGCCCCCCCAGTAGATGATCCGGATGTGACCTATTCATTGTCTAACGGAATGTATTACGAGTTGACTTTCAACCCGGTTGGTCCTACGTTTCCTGCTACCGGAAAACTCAATCCATTTTCAAGCGTGGCCATTCGGGAAGCCATGAACTGGCTGATCGACCGACAATATCTATCTGAAACGATACTTCATGGCACGGCGACGCCTAAGTTTCTCCCCATTAATGATGGGTATGCCGACAATATACGCTACGCAGATATCGTGAACGCTCTAGAATCTGAATATGCCTATGACGATACAAGGGCCGAAGACGCAATCTCGGCTGAGATGTTGGCACTGGGCGCCACAAAAGTTGGCGAGCTTTGGTACTTCAATAGTGAACCCGTGGTGGTGATTTTCCTAATTCGGATTGACAGTGATGGTACCCGCCGCCCAATGGGCGATTATGTGGCTAACCAACTAGAAGACATCGGATTTACCGTAGATCGGCGCTATGTAACCAGTTCGCAAGCTTCACCGATCTGGGTTGGTGGTAACCCGGCTGATGGCCTCTGGCACATTTATACAGGTGCATGGAGCAACACTGCGATTACTCGAGACCAAGGAGATAATTTCCAGTTCTTCTACAGCCCATCCAGCGCCTATGGGTTCTCTGCATTATGGCAGGCTTATGCGCCTTCGCCTGAATTTGAAAGTGTGATGCAGCAACTGGCCTATCGTGAATTTAGCAGTTTGGCCGAGCGAGACCAACTCTTTACCCAGGCACTGCAAATGTCGTTGAATGATGACAATGGCGGATCACTCCGCCTCTGGCTTCTGGATGGGCAAAACTTTACCCCGCGTCGGGCAGAAGTCATTACATCATACGATCTAGCCGGCGGCGTGGGATCATCTCGGCTATGGCCTTATGTAACCCGGTTTGATGGTGTAGAAGGCGGTCAATTAAGGGCTGGCATGTATGACATGCTAAGGGATCCGTGGAATCCAATTGGTGGCAGTAATTGGATGTGGGATCAGACTGTTCTTAACGCCACCCAAGATTATGGACTGATTGTGGATCCATACACTGGATTGACCTGGCCACAACGCGCTGAAAGCGCCACCGTTACCGCGGTCACCGGGCTACCAATTGCCAAAACGCTAGACTGGGTCACGCTGGAATTTACAGATCAAATTGACGTGCCTGCCGATGCCTGGGTGGATTGGGACGCGACCACGCAAACATTCATTACCCGTGGGACGGCATTTCCTGATGGTCGGACGGCTCAGGTCAAAAGCACGATTGTCTACCCAGCAAATCTGTTCACCACAGTGACCTGGCACGATGGCAGTCCCTTGAGCGCAGCCGACTTTGTCATGCGAATGATTATGACGTTTGACCAGGCTAAGCCAGAAAGCGCAATTTATGACGAGGCCCTAATACCTTATTTTGATGCGTTTATGACAAATTTTCGGGGTTTGCAGATTGTTTCCACCAGCCCGTTAATCATTGAAACCTACTCCGATGCTTATGCAATTGATGCTGAGTTGAATGTACAGGCCTGGTGGCCAGGTTATTATTATGGGGAAGCGCCCTGGCACACGATTGGGCTGGCTGCCCAGGCTGAAGCCGATGGCGAGATGGCTTTTTCAGCCGACAAAGCCGATGCAAACCAGATTGAATGGACCAACTTTATTGGGGGGCCAAGCGTGGCTATCCTGGGAACGCATCTGGAAAATCCCGACATCCTGAGTTACATTCCGTATCAACCCACCATGGGAACTTATGTTTCAGCAGCGGAAGCTGAGGCGCGCTGGTTGGGACTGCGTAACTGGGTCACAAACCAGGGGCATTACTGGGTAGGCACCGGGCCATTTTATCTGGATGATATCTCTTATTCCCCCAAAACTGTAACGTTAACTGCTTACGCAAATTCTCCAGATGCTGCGGGCAAGTGGGATCGCTTTGGCGAATTTCCCTGGGGCAATATCACAGAAATACCCCAGTCTGAAGCCTCTGTGCTGGATGTGTTATACACTGTGAATAATGGTTTGCAGTGGCGTCATGACGCCAACTGGCTGATCAGCATTACACCAAACAACTGGTATGGTGTGACGACAGCTGACGGGCATGTGCAAGCCCTTGACCTGGGTTCCAATGAATTGATGGGTTCTCTGCCAGCAGAACTGGGCGACTTAACCGAAATTCAGGTGCTGCGTCTGGAAGACAATCAGTTATCCGGTGATCCGCTGCTCATCATCCCATCTTTGACCCAACTCCTGGATCCAGGCATGGCATCGGATGGTGGGGATGGATTAGACCTGGACTATAATGCGCTGACCATCCCTGTTGACTACCCCAACCTGTCTGATCCGGTGCAGGCTTACCTTTATCAAAAAGACCCCGATTGGCATCTACGGCAGGCTTTCGACCAACCAATTGACAATACTGGGGGCACACTGACATCGCTCGATGGCATTGTCGGGTTTGATATTCCTGCTGATGCGCTGATTGGGGAAACCATTTTTACGTTCACGCCGCAGCTTACCCCAAATTACAACCCGAGCGGGCTGGCCTTTGCCCATAACAGCTTCCAG
>DAOQTN010000477.1:0-2663 GCA_035340555.1 Anaerolineaceae bacterium
CAGGAAGGCGTCCGCAGCCTGGGTGGCTAGGCTGAAATCTTCCGCCGCAATGCCCTATATTCCGGCATCATTCCCCAGATCAGTGTCATCATGGGACCGTGTGCCGGTGGGGCCTCTTATTCCCCCGCTCTTACCGACATCATCATCATGGTCGAGAAATCGTCTTACATGTTCCTCACCGGACCCGACGTCATCAAGACCGTGACCGGTGAAGTGGTGGATCAGGAGACCCTGGGTGGAGCTGCGACACATCACAGCGTCAGCGGTTTGGCCCACCTGACCGCGGCTGATGAGCCGGCTGCCTTTGCTGAAGTGCGCCGGGTGCTCAGCTATCTGCCCCAGAACCATGTGGAAAACCCACCCTTTATTCAGACAGGCGACAATCCGGACCGTATGGACGAGGCTCTCAATCAATTGGTACCCATGGATCCCTCGGCTCCCTACTCGATGCACGATGCCATTGAATATATCGTCGACCGCGGCTCCTTCACGGAACTGCTGGGCGGTTTTGCTCGCAATGCCATTGTGGGCCTGGCTCGCATGGGCGGCATGTCGGTGGGTATTGTTTCGCAGGAACCCGACACCCTCGGCGGCTCGATTGACATCGACGCCTCCGACAAGATCACCCGCTTTGTGCGCTTCTGTGACTGCTACAATATACCGATCGTCACTTTCGTTGACTCCCCGGGCTTCATCCCCGGCACCGACCAGGAATACCGCGGCATCATTCGCCACGGTGCCAAGGTGCTGTATGCCTACGCCGAAGCCAGCGTGCCCAAGATCAGTATTGTCACCCGTAAAGCCTACGGTGGCGCGTACGTGGTGATGAGCAGCAAGTACATGGGTACTGATATCTGCTATGCTTGGCCCAGCGCGGAAATTGCGGTCATGGGCGCCGATGGTGCGGCCAATATCGTGTACCGCCGGCAGATTAAAGAAGCTGCTGATCCTGCCGCCGAGCGTGCCCGCTTGGTCGAGGAATATCGCCAGCGCTTCTGCAACCCCTATGCAGCCGCCAACGCCGGCTATATTGACGAAGTAATCGAACCGCGCGAAACCCGCAGCCGTGTGATTGCAGCCCTCATCGCTCTGCGCGACAAAACCGTGCAGGCCCTGCCGCGCAAGCACGGTAACATGCCCGTTTAACCGCGGAGAGGAGCATCTCCATGAGTTATATTGTCTCTGCACTGATGATGACCCTGATCGGCATGGGGCTGGTCTTTGTTGTCATCGTGATTATGTGGGGTTTCATGTGGGCGCTGGTCAAGTTCACGGCCGAAAAGCCCAACGGTGCGGCTGAAGCCAACAACGACCCCGAAGCCTCTGCCCCTGTTGAAGCCGTGCTGCCCACCGGGCTCAAAGCCCGCGCTGCGGCGGCTGCGGTGGCGGTAGCCCTGGCCCTGGGCAGCAAGTCGGCCAGCCTGGCCGCCCCCACCAGTAACTCGGTCAGTGCCTGGCAGGCGGCGCAGCGCGCCAACTACCAGGGCCTGCGAGACGGCCTGTATCTTCGCAAACCGAAGGGTTAATTCAAAGGTGTGATGATGAAAATTAAAGTAACGATTGCAGATCAAACATTTGATGTCGAGGTTGGCGATTTGCAGACCCGCCCGATTATGGCAACAATTGACGGTGAAACTTTTGCCGTAACGCCTGAGAGCGCGGCTGCATCTCCAATGGCTGCTCCGGCCGCCTCTGCCCGCCCGGCCCCGGCGGCCGCCCCGGCTGCCCCCCGCGCCCCTGCAGCTGGCGGTGGTGGTGGCAAGCAGGTGGTGGCGCCCATCCCTGGTGTAATCATCTCAATCACGGTCAAACCCGGCGATGTGGTCAAACAGGGCCAGGAACTGCTGATCCTCGAAGCAATGAAAATGAAGAACGCCATCCGGGCCAATCGCGCTGGTACTATTGCCACTATCCTGGTCGCCGCGGGCGATCAGGTCCGCCATAGCCAACCCCTGATTGAATTCACCGATTAAGGGGTGAATGATGGACCTGACACAGGTTTTTCAATACTTACTGAAAGGGTTTGAAGCCTTCACCTGGGCCAACGGGGTCATGATCCTGTTGGGTTGTGTGCTGGTATACCTGGCTGTTGCCAAAGAGATCGAACCCGTTCTCCTGCTGCCCATTGGTGTTGGTTGTATCTTCGCCAATCTGGGCATGCCGGCTGGTGCAAACATCCCTGCTGAACTGGAACATAACTGGATGAATGTGATCTACAACGCGGGCATTAAGACCGAGTTGTTCCCGTTGTTGATCTTTGTGGGTGTGGGTGCCATGATTGACTTCCGACCGTTACTGGCGCAGCCGAAAATGGTGCTGCTCGGCGCGGCGGGTCAGTTTGGCATCTATGGCACGCTGATCCTGGCAGTGCTGCTGGGCTTCCCGATGAATGAGGCCGCCTCAATCGGTGTCATTGGCGCCATCGATGGCCCCACGGCGATTTTTGTCACTTCTCAGATTGCGCCGGATCTGCTTGGGCCGGTGGCTGTGGCGGCTTATTCCTATATGAGCCTGGTGCCGATCATCCAGCCGCCGATCATGAAGCTGATGACCACCCGTAAAGAGCGTCTGGTGCGCATGGATTATGCCCCCATCCCCGTTTCCCGGCTGGCAGTGGTGTTGTTCCCCATCATCGTCACGGTGATAGTCAGTCTCCTTGCTCC
>DAOQTN010000478.1:0-2658 GCA_035340555.1 Anaerolineaceae bacterium
TTCATGCTATAATCTGGCATCATGTGTGCCGCGCCAAATTCCATTTTCGACATCATCGGACCGGTCATGGTCGGGCCCTCCAGTTCACACACCGCCGGGGCGGTGCGCTTGGGGCTGGTGGCCCGGGCCCTGCTGGGTGAGATGCCGCAGCAGGCACGCATTGAACTGCATGGATCGTTTGCCCGCACCGGGCTGGGCCACGGCACCGACCGGGCCCTGATTGCCGGACTGCTGGGGCTGGACACGGCCGACGAACGCATCCGCGACAGTTTTGCCCTGGCCGAAGCGGCCGGGCTGCAGTTTGAGTTTTGCGAGGCCGACCTGGGCGAAGAGGCCCACCCCAACTCGGTGCGCTTCACCCTGACGGCCGGGGAGCGCACCCTGGAAATGAGCGGCGCCTCCATTGGCGGCGGCATGATCCAGATCACCCGGCTGCAGGGGCGCTCGGTGCTGATCCGGGCCGAACTGGATACCCTGATTTTGATCGCGGACGACCGTCCCGGGACCATCAATGCCGTCAGCGGCTGGCTGGCGGCCCACCAGATCAACATTGCCTTTTTGCGCCTGAAGCGCGACCAGCGCGGCGGCCGGGCCATGATGGTGATCGAGACCGACCAAACCATCCCGGACGCGCTCACCCGCGATCTGGGCTCACTGCCCTGGGTGCATTGGGTGTATAAAATTCCCCGCTTGAAGGAATAGGGCCATGTACCGCAAAATTGAAGACCTGGTTCAACAAGCCGAAACGGCCCAAGTGCCGATTTCCGAAATCGTCCTGCGCAGTGAGATCGAGCAGAACGCCTCCGCCCGCGCGGAGGTGCTGGCCCAGATGCACCAACGCCTGGAGGTGATGCGCACCTCCGCCCAGGCCGGGCTCGAGACGCCGGTATACTCCCGCAGTGGGTTGACCCGCGGCAGCGCCCACCGCTTCTGGAACTGGCTCGCCAGCGGCGCCCGGCCGGTCACCGGCGAGCTGCTGAGCCGGGCAGTGGCGCGAGCGCTGTCCACGGCCGAGGTCAATGCCGGGATGGGCTGCATCGTCGCCACCCCCACCGCCGGTTCGGCGGGCATTCTTCCGGCGGTGCTGGTCACCCTGCAGGAAGGGTACGCGCTCAGCGACGACGCGCTGGTGGCTGCCCTGTTCACGGCGGCCGGCATCGGGATGGTCATCGCCACCCGGGCCCAGATTGCCGGCGCGGCCGGCGGCTGCCAGGCGGAAACCGGCTCGGCGGCCGCCATGGCGGCCGGCGCTGTGGTGGAACTGCTCGGCGGCAGCCCGCGCCAGTCGGCGCAGGCGGTGGCGATCGCCCTGAAGAACATGCTCGGGCTGGTCTGCGACCCGGTGGCGGGCATGGTGGAGGTGCCCTGCGTCAAACGCAATGCCGCCGGGGTCGGGCAGTGTTTTGTGGCGGTGGATCTGGCCCTGGCCGGGGTTGAAAGCCTCATTCCGGCCGACGAGGTCATCGACAGCATGGGCCGCATCGGTGCCCACATGGACGAACGACTGCGCGAGACCGCCCTGGGCGGCCTGGCGGCAACGCCCACCGGCAAGGCCCTGGCACAGGAAATTTGGAGCCGAAAACCATGAACTTTGAAGATCAACTGGATATTTACCTGCGGGCCCGGTTCACCCTGATCATCCTGGTGACCACCGAGGAGGAACGCGCCCTGGCCACCCTCAAATCCGTCTGCGAGCGCACCCAACGGCGCGCCCTGGGGTGGGATGCGGCTGATGGTTTTCAATTTGTGACCGCCCCCAGCGGCAGCCTGCCCACCGCCCGCGATCCCCTGACAGCCTTGGAACAGATCGACAAGGCAGAGGACGGGCTTTTCATTTTAAAGGATTTCCATGAGGCCTGGGGCAACGCCCAGATCAAACGCAAGCTGCGCTCCCTCTGCCAAAAGCTCAAGTACACCCGCAAATCCATCCTGATCACCGCCTGGAGCGCCCGGTTGCCCGAGGAACTCAAGGATGAGGCGGTGATTGTCAATTTTCCCCTGCCCAATTCGGCCGAGCTGGAGGATGTGCTGGTCAACCTGACCCACACCCCCGGGGTCAAAGTCAGCCTGACACCGCTCGGCCATGAGAAGCTGGTGCAGGCGGCCCTCGGCCTGACCGCCTCCCAGGCCCAGCGCGTCTTTGCCCGCGCCGTGGTGCGGGAAGGGTCCCTGGACGACCGGGCGATCGACCTGGTGACCGAGGAAAAAAAGCAGATCATCCGCGAGAGTGAGGCCCTGGAATTTTACGCTGTCACCGAAACCCCGGACGACGTCGGCGGTCTGGGGGTGCTCAAGGAATGGCTCCGGCTGCGGGAGCGGGCCTTCACCCAGGAAGCCCGCAATTACGGGCTGCCCGCGCCCAAGGGCATCGCCCTGATCGGCATCCCCGGCACCGGCAAGAGTCTGACCGCCAAAATGATTGGGGGCTTGTGGCGGCTGCCGCTGCTGCGGCTGGATGTGGGTGCCCTGTTCGGCAGCCTGGTTGGGGAGTCCGAGGAACGGGCCCGCCGGGCGCTGCACCTGGCGGAGACCGTCGCCCCCTGCATCGTCTGGATCGACGAAATGGAAAAAGCCCTGGCCCACGGCGGGCTGGACAGCGGGACGAGCATGCGGGTGTTTGGCGCCATTCTGACCTGGATGCAGGAAAAAACCGCCCCC
>DAOQTN010000479.1:0-2640 GCA_035340555.1 Anaerolineaceae bacterium
CTCGATCGAGATGTCCATGCGGCTCGTCAGATCCTATCTCTGGCTTTAAACAACCTGCTTGGACGGAGCGCTCAGGCGGTAATGTGTCCCGTTGGGGAGTGCGTTGCCTGAGAAGCCGCTCCCAGAAGGGAGTGGAGAACGTCACGGTTCTATCCTCTATCCTCTATCCTCTATCCTCTATCCTCCTCGCTGCCCCTGCGCATTGGCGGGTGGGTGATCGCCTGGATGGTTTATTTTACTCTGGATTGTCCGGCGTCGGGACTTCCCTGCCAGGCGTTATTTCCGCACAGGATGCCGGAGTTTTTCTGGCAGGGATGATTTCCGGCCGTCATTGTCTATGTTTCCAATGTATCACTGATATTGCCTTGCCAGGATGCTGACAGGGAACAGATCCGATCAGAGCGGCACGGGTCCCAGCCGAGGAGCAGCCGGGCGGCGGCACACAGCATCCCGGATCTGCCAGATTGGAATGGTCCCAGGCAGCTGGCAAAATCCGCATCACCTGACAACTTTAAGCTGCCCAAAATTTCGACGCGGCCAGGAAGAATTCAGCCGCAGCAGGACCGTCCAAAGGGCCGCCATGGCCGACATAAATTTTCACCGGCTGGCAGGACAGCACCCGCTGCAGGCTGGTTTGCAGGTCATCCGGGCTGGAGGCCCAATAATGAAGACGCGGTTTGTCCGACTGGAATTGTCCCAAAGGCCAGCCACCGCCGCAAAGATCACCGACAATGGCCTGGTGATCGGCAGTCAGTATTGAAATAGAACCAGGTGTATGTCCGGGGGTGAAGATCACCCGGGCGTTCACACCGTATGGCAAGAGCTCCAGAGTGTCATCGACCAGCAAATCCGCATGGCTGGCCGTAAAGCGGATACCCATGAACGGCATCAAGGCCTTCCCCAGCGGATGAATGGGGATGATCGGTGCGTTGCGACCTGATTCCAGATAATCCTTTTCCAATTGATGAACAAGAACCGGGCACCCGGCCTTTTTTTGCAGGGCGGCCAGAGTCCCGCAGTGGTCAAAGTGAACGTGAGTGAGGATGATCAGGGCCAGACCGCCTACCTCTACACCCAACTTTTCCAGCCGGCGGATCAGGAGATGCCGATCCATCGGATTACCGGCATCAACAAGGATGTCTTTCTCGCCGCGCAGCAGGAAGGCGTTCGACATGGAAAGTTTTAATGGGATGATGGTCGTCACAGGTTTTCCTCAATTACAAGGCGCTTCATCATCGTCAGGTGGAACATCAGCGTGTGGAAAATCATCATCAGGTGGACAATCAGCTTCAGGTAGACCATCATCGCCTCAGGCAGATTTTGGGTCAGGTGGGTTCCGATGGGAACCGATCAAGATCCCGCCCCCGGCTAGGACCGGCCCAATGGCAAGCTGACCATTCTTGGATGGTGGGCCTCAGAAAAATTCATTGGGTTGCCCGGAAAGTGGTTTCCGGGCAACCTGGTAATGCAGCTTCGACCCGAGCCTACACCAGGTGAACATCCTGTGTATCGGAGGGATCCAGTGCCACGCCGGCCAGGTCGACACTGGCTTTTACTTTATACTCGGATTTCTCGTTCTTGGCAAAAACGGCAACTTTTCCCAAGGCGCCCATCACGCCGCTGCCTTCAGCCAATGATTGGTTGCTGGAAAGTGCCAATTGGAACGGAAGGGTAAATTCAATCTCACGCCGTTCATCCTGCTGCAAATCGAACGGCTCGGTTAACTCCAGGGTGCCCAAAACATATTCCCGGGTGGTTTTATCGGCATCGCGTCCCTGGCTGTACTCTTCGACAAAGCTGATTTTAATGGACTGCACCTTCTGGGCACTTTTGGCAGTGATGATCAGTTTCCCCGAAACCTCGGTGCTGGTCCTTGGAATTTGACCCGGAATTTGCAATTCGACCTTGGCGGTCCCGATTCCCAAACCTTGTTTGATCTTGCCGAAAAAAGACATACCGAACCTCCTGTTAATAGACAAGTGACTGAATGAAATATTTGCAATTGATTTGAAAAGACCCGTTTTTCCAAATACTATCTGGGGATCCTCCTTTCAGTGATCTCTTTTTGTAAAAACAACGCCCGTTCCCAGTGCCTTGATGCACGGTGCCCACAGCCGGCGCCTGGCCTGGGGTTGAGTAGCTAAAGCCGGGTTGCTCTGGTTCAATGTGGACCAGCAGGGCCCAGACCCTGGATGCAGCGGCCTTGAATTTCAGACCGCACAAAACTGCCCCCGCTCTCAGAAGGCAGATTGCATCCCGCAGGGAGGATGCCAGCAGCAAAGCGGTTGTACCCGGGACCCGGTAGGATGCAAGTTGGAATAATGGCGCGATGCAGGCGAAATTGAGAAAGATTACTCTGGATGGTTAAATTATATCCAAAATTAATAACCCAACCCCAGATTCCAAGGATGAAATCACTCAAAAATCCCCAGGTGGCCAAAACCAATCCATAATTCCGGGGACGGGGGTAGTATCTGCAAGATAATATCCATCTATATCTATACAAGACTTATTTTATATGGATAATGGGTGGCATGAGAGTCAGCATAGGACAGGCCGCAAAGGAGTTGGGTGTCTCCATTCCCACCCTGCGTCGATGGGAAGCGGAGGGCAAGATTCGTTCTGAGCGAACCCCCAAAG
>DAOQTN010000480.1:0-2626 GCA_035340555.1 Anaerolineaceae bacterium
GACTGGAACGTATGAATTTCCACGGGGGAGCGGGCAATTGGAACCAGCTGGTTCAACCCGGCTGTTTCAGATCAATGTGGCCCGTCAGGTGCTGATGAGCAGTGGACAACCCATCGCCGTCTATTATGGCGGCGGGGCGGAAATTTCGGCCGGCCCCTGGTCCATGGCCGCTGCCCTCATCTCGCGGGGTGATCCCTTGAGTACGATCGTACAGACCCAGGCTGATGATATTCTGGCCTCCATCTACGTCATCCCCATGACCGCCACCCCAACACCCCTGCCGCCAACCCCAAGCCCGCCCCCTCCGCTGCCATTGTCTGCCGGACAGGCCGTTGAATTGAGCGGCGGAGTCTGTTTCGATTTGGAAACTGGCCGGTCCGGCTCAAAAGACCCGGCCTGTGACTTTCAGCTGCGCACCAATCCGGCATTGGAGGCGGGCACCCTCTTGCTGATTCCCATCCCCCCGGCCCGCTTTGCTCCGGCGGCTGCCGGGGGGCAGATCTGTACCCCGGACCTGCCGGGTTTGGATGCGGCGGCCATGGTGTTGCGTGCGGGTGAAATTGAGAACCGGTCGGTGTGTTATCAAACCCGATCTGGTTATGCCGGTGAGTTGATCCTGCGGCAGTTGAATTATGAGACCCTGACCCTGGACTATGAGACGAGTGAAAGCTTGGGCAGTTTGCCGGCGCCGGCGGGATTGGCTGTGGAATTTTTGGGAGATATCACCATTCCGGATCATGCCCGGATTGCCCCTGGGGAGGTATTTACCAAAACCTGGCAGTTCCGGAACAGCGGTACCGTCACCTGGACCTCCCGGTTTGCCCTTGTCTTCGTGTCGGGGGCCGCGTTGGGAAATCAGGTGACAATCCCATTGGGAAGCGAGGTGGCTCCTGGCCAGGTGGTCAGTCTCTCCGCGTCCTTGATCTCGCCGGAACACCCGGGTACTTATACGGGATACTGGATGCTGCAAAGTGATATTGGTCAGCGCTTTGGATTGGGACAGTACGCCAATCAGCCATTTTATGTGATCATTGAATCGGCCCCCTTGCTGCCGGATATGACTGCCACGCCGCCATTGATTGGGGGCAATCTACGCATCATGACCGCCATGCTAGGCGCAGAGACGGCCATCTACAGCGGGGTTTGTCCCGTGGATATTGCCCTGGCTGGGCAGATCACGACGGATGGTTGGGGTACATTTGTTTATCAACTGGAAGCCGGCAGCAGCACACCGGGTTTTGCTTTTACACTGCCACCGCAGGAAGCCGTCAGTTACAGCATGGGTGGCCGCCAGACGTTGGATGTCTCCTTTGTGCTGACCTTTTCGGATCCGGTTGCCGGTTGGGTGCGCTTAAATGTGGTCGGACCCAGGAATACCGTCCTGACCCAGGACGTTCCCCTGAAAATTACCTGTCATTAGTTGCCATTGGCCGGCAGCAGGATTTTTTCGATCAGTTCCAACAAATGACGGGTGTGAAATGGCCGCGCCAACACAGCGTTGGCGCCGGCATTCAAACAGCAGTCTCGATCAGCAGCCGCACTGTCCGCCGGCAGAGCGAGAACAGGCAGATGAACTGTGCGGTGATCCTGACGCAGCCGTTGGATTACCTCCATCCCCCGGGAACCGGGAAGACTGATATCCACCAGAACCACGTCTGGTGGTTCACCGGCAGCGGTGGTAATGGCTTCCGGCCCGGCGCGCATCAGTTGGACATCATAGCCGCTGTTCAATAACTTTGAGTAAAGAATCTGGGTGTTTTCAGGATTATCAACAATCAGTAAAATTTTACGGGGCTGGGGATCAAGAGGTTGGTTCGGCGCGTGATCGCGCGGCAGCGGCAGACAGATGGTGAAACGGCTGCCTTCACCCAACCCACTGTGCACCAGCACGTGCCCCCCATGCAGCTCGGCCAATTCCTTTACCAGAGGCAGTCCCAAACCACTCCCGGTGAATCCCCGGGCCCCGGATGCGCGCACCTGGAAGAACGGCCGAAAGAGCTGCTTCTGATCAGCGTCAGAGATGCCGATGCCCGTGTCCCAGACGGTCAGGTGCAGTTCATCGCTTTCACCCTGACAGGTCACACTGAGCCCCACCCGCCCCCCGGACGGAGTAAACTTGATGGCATTTCCCAAAAGATTGACCAGGATCCGCTTCAACTGCAACGGATCCCCCCGCAGCCGCGGCAGATCTGGATCGATTTGGGAGAGCAGCTCCAACTGCTTGGCTTCAGCCAACTGTCGGGTGATCTCCATGCTCTGGCTGCAGATGGTGGCAATATCCACCTCCTGCCAGTCAAGTTTTACCATGCCTGCCTGCAGCCGCGACAAATCAAAGGCATCATCAATCAGACGTTTCAGATGTTCACCGGATATTTGGATCGAGTTGAGGGCCTCATCCTGGCGACTGGTCAATGGGCCATAAGTTTGCTCCTGGAGGGCCTCGGTCACGGAAAGAATTGCGCTCAGCGGCGTACGCAGGTCATGGCTCATGTTGCGCAGGAAGATGTCTTTGATCGCATCGGCGCGTTTTAACTCCGCGTTGGCCTGGCTGAGTTCCGCAGTGCGCTCAGCTAGTTTTTCTTCAGCCTCTTTCCTTTCAGTGACATCCCGGCAGACCGCCACCAGC
>DAOQTN010000481.1:0-2618 GCA_035340555.1 Anaerolineaceae bacterium
AAAGTCCCGGTATGGTGATACAAAGCTCAAAACATGTTCATCCTGCGCCGTCACTTTGTTCTGCACCATCCGAACGACCAGGTCCGCCACGCCGGGTCCCAGCATCAATCCCTGGCCGCACATGCCGGCTGCCAGCAGGAAACCTTCTGCTTCCCGGGTCCAGCCGATGATGGGGTACCCATCCGGAGTCATGGGATAGAGCCCGCGCCAGGTGCGCCGGACACGGATATTCTTCAAGCGCGGCATGACCTCCAACATGCGGCGGGTAACCATTGGCAGAAAGTCACTGGTTTCCCGTTGGTCCATGCCATAAATGGCTGGGCTGGGGGTGATGCAGAATATGATTTGTCCAGTCAGATGCTGATAGAAGTAAAAGTTGGACGACCCCGGTGCCGGGCGAATATCCACAATCATTGGTTCGAGGAAATGGGCCACCGGTTCGGTGATGGCTGCTTCATGGGAATCAGGATTGACCGGGACGTTCACCCCGGCCAGCGCCCCCACTTCCTGGGCCCAAGGCCCGGCGGCGTTGATCACAATATCCGCCCCATATCGCCCGACCGGCGTCTGAACCCCGACGACCCGGCCGTTATGCATCACCAACTCGATCACCTTCTCGTCAAAATGGAAGGTTGCACCCGCCGCCACAGCCTGAGTATAGAAGGAATGAACGGCCAAAAGCGGGGATATGCTTCCGTCCTCGGGGGAGAATGTGCCACCAATCAGCCCTCTGACATTGAGGTCGGGGGCTACCTGCAGCATGGCATCATGATCAAGCCAGTCAATGTTGAGCTGGTAATCCCGTTTTTGCTTCTCGACCAGGTTTTTCAGAGCCTTTTCTTCCTGTTCGCGGTAGGCAACAAAGGCATAACCACCCTGGTACCACTCAATGTCGTCGCCGGTTTCTTCCTTCCATGAGCGGAAAATTTCAATGCTTTTCTGGCACAGCCGCACTTTGGCGGGATCCGAGTGCGTGGCGCGGATGCCACCGATGGCTTTCTTGTTTGACCCCTGCCCCACACTGGCAAATGGATCCAGGACAAGCACTTTGAAACCCGCCTTTGCCAGAAACAGCGCAGTAGGGGTCCCGATGGAGCCAGCCCCAATTACAATGACGTCATAGTGCGAAATTTTGGGTTCACTCATGGCTTGTCTCCAAATCCTCTGCTCCGGCAAAAACACTGAGCGGAACTTCTACAAAGATGGGACGCTTGGTGGCCTCGACGATTTCATCAACCGGGATACCTTCTTCGCGAAATAGTCGATGAATGATGGCCGGGCAGGTTTTGGAACCGCAGGCGCCCATGCCGGCTCGCGTGACCGTTTTAATTTCATTGATATCGCGATACCCGGAGCGAATCAGGGTCCGAATATCGCCGGCGGTTACCCGCTCGCAGCGGCAGACAATAATGTCATCCTCAATATGTTCAATATACTCATCCAGCGGTTGGGTGATTTCTGCTTCCTGAATGCGGATGCCGGCGATCTGACGGGCAATTCCGCGCGGCGCTTCAACCTGTATCACCAGAGTGCGATCACTGGAGGGAATGGTGTGGATGGAGATGACTTCAACCTCACCCAGCGGGGCTCCTTCAATATCCAGGACAGTTACCCTGTCCTTGGCCTTAATGACATCCTTGGTGAATTCGTATGGAATGGAGACGATCGGGCGTTCCGCATTACTACCGCGATAATCCACCAAGGTGATGGCCAGTCCGGGGCAACCGGCCACGCAGCGTTCACAGACTTCACAACAGTCGCTGTTGCCCAAAAACGTCGGAATTTGCCGGATATCCCGGTTGTCGATATAGATCAGCCCGTGGGGGCAGAGTGCTGTGCAGGGGTTGCAGGGGATTTCCTGAACACAGTGCATCACTGGGACAACCCCGCGATTGACTTCCGGAAGGTCCTCCTGCTGGGTTCGCCCTGGCCGTGACTTCAGGATTTCACCCGTCCGATACCAGGATGTGGGAATTTCGCCAACATCACAACCGAGAGCTTTGGCAACCTCGAGCCCTTTGATTTTTCCTGAAAAAATGGCCGCAGAGGCTTCGGCGATCTCTTCGGCATCACCGGTCACCAGCGCGGTCATGCCAAAATCCTTCGCTTTGAGATAGAACTCATTAACCGGATCCAGGCCAACAGCAATCAGAACACTGTCGCATTCGTAGGATTTTTCTGTGCCTGGGATGGCCCGGAACTTATCGTCCACCTGGGCAATGGTCACTGATTCGACCTTGTCGTGGCCGTTGGCGCTGAGGATGGTATGGGAGGTGTAGATCGGTACCCCCATGCGCACCAGTTTGTCCTTGTGCACCTTGTAGCCGCCGCATTCGGGCAGCGCTTCAACCAATCCAACCACGCTGATTCCGGCCTGCAGGGCGTGATAACCAGCAATCAACCCCACATTACCGCCACCAACGATAAACAGCTTTTCGGCAGGGCGCACCAAATCCCGGTTCACCAGGGTTTGGAATGCTCCCGCACCATAGACACCTGGCAGGGTGTTCCCCTTGAAGGCCAGGAACTTTTCCCGGGCGCCGCTGGCCACCAACAGAACCTTCGGCTTGACCAGGATGTACTCATGGCCGTCCTTCAGGATGCCAACTTTTTGATCA
>DAOQTN010000482.1:0-2611 GCA_035340555.1 Anaerolineaceae bacterium
GCCCAGAGCCAACCCCGCCCCCGGGTCTTGCTGATCTACTATACCAACCGCGATAGCGAAATCGCCTTCAACGTGCCGCCAGTCGGCTGGCTGCAGACCACACTGGTTCAGCTTGCAGGCGGCGAACCCATCTGGCAGGATATTGAACTGGGCTCTGGCTGGACAAAAATTACCCTGGAGCAAATTGCCGCCTGGGATGCCGATCAAATCTATCTGGTCGCCTATACTGTCAATGCGGCTGATGTTGTCTCACAGCTTGAGCAAGATCCCGCCTGGCAGGAACTGCGCGCAGTCAAAGCGGGCCAGCTCCATCCCTTCCCGGTGGACTACCTGAGTTGGGACCAACCCGATCCTCGCTGGGCATTGGGATTACTCTGGCTGGCCGACACAATTCAGCCAGGTGTACTGCCTGTTGATATGCTCGCAGAAACCCAGACGTTTTACCAAAAACTTTACGGCCTGGATCAAGCTGCATTTGAACAACTGATTGCCCCGGTCTTGCCGGAAAATCTGGAGCCATAATCATTATGCATCCCCTGGCGCGCACTCCCCGGGCAGCCCGCCGCGCCTTGGCGCTGTTGGGGGTGTTGTTGCTGTCTCTGCTCGCTCTCTCGCTGGTGCTGGGGCGTTATCCCAATCTGGGAATAATGCCCCCTGCGCGGTTGTTGGATGATCCTCTGGCGCAGCAGTTAGTCTGGAACTTGCGCCTGCCGCGCTTGATTGCCGCTGTACTGATTGGCATGAGCCTGGCAGCAGCTGGGGTTGTATTTCAGATGGTGTTTTCCAACCCGCTTGTAGAACCAGGGTTTCTTGGTGTTTCGCAGGCGGCAGCCTTTGGCGCAGCACTGGCCATCATCGCCCTGGGCAGCGCAGCCTGGCTGGTGCAGGGCGGGGCTGTGTTTTTTGGCCTGCTGGGGTTGGGGGCGTCCTACCTGCTCGCCCGGCGCGTCCGTTACGGTGGCTGGGTCTTGCGCCTGGTGCTGAGCGGTATCGCCGTCTCGGCGTTGTTCTCAGCCGGCGTTGGCATGATCAAATATCTGGCTGATCCACTGCGTCAGTTGCCCGAAATTACATTCTGGCTGCTGGGTGGTTTATATGGCGTTACCTGGCCGCGGCTTCTCGCAGCCCTCCCATTGATGCTCGGCGGGCTGGTTATAATGCTCTTTCTGCGCTGGCGTCTCAACCTGCTGACGCTGGACGAAGACGCCGCCGCTGCTCTGGGCGCTTCTGGCAGTTCGGAGCGTCTGGCGGTTCTGCTTGCGGCGGTAGCCGCCACTGCCGCGTCCATTTCCATTGGCGGGCTCATTGGCTGGGCCGGGCTGATCACACCGCATCTCGCCCGCCGCCTGTTTGGGGCAGATGCTCGCTATGCTCTCCCGGGCGCCTTGTTGATTGGCGCCATTTACCTGGTTGTTTGTGATAATCTGGCTCGCCTGCTGCTGGTCGGCGAAATTCCCCTGGGCATCTTAACCTCCCTTCTTGGCGCAGTAGCGTTTCTAACCTTGCTCACCCGCCCATTGTTACAACCCCAATCCTGATGAACCCTGTCCTGGCTTTTGACGCAGTAACGTATTCCTATCCTCAGGCCGACCATCCTGCTCTGGATGACCTCTCGCTCACGCTGATCCCCGGAGAGACAACCGCCATCCTGGGGCCCAATGGCGCTGGCAAAACCACCCTCTTGCGTTTAGCTTATGGCCGGCTGCATCCCGCCTCTGGTCAGATTGTCTTGCAAGGTGCTCCTCTGGCCCAGTACACCCATCGGCAGATCGGCCAGCGTGTAGGGCTGGTGCCGCAGCGCGAGTACAATCCCTTCGAATATTCTCTGCTGGAGTATGCTTTGCTTGGCCGTGCGCCGCACTTGCATCCTTTGGAACTCCCCGGCGCAACAGACTGCCAGATTGCGCAAACCGCTCTGGAGCGCGTGGGGCTGGCTGACCGCGCCCACCAGTCTATTCATACCCTCAGCGGCGGCGAACATCAATTGTTGTTAATTGCCCGCGCACTGGCTCAACAGCCCGCTCTGCTGCTTCTTGATGAACCCACCGCCCATCTTGATCTATCGAACAAACAACTTTTGGTCCGCCAACTCCGCAGCCTGGCCGCTGAAGGTGTCACAATTTTGCTGACGACTCACGATCCCGATGTGGCGGCGGCATTAGCCGCTCAATTAATCTTAATGCGCTCCGGGCGGGTTTTGCGTGCCGGACCGTTGACCGAAGTTTGGAATGATGACGATCTTAGTACGGCGTATGGCATCTCGCTGCGCACCCGCCAATTGGATGGCAAGCGGTTATTGCAATGGGACGATTAATCCTCATTACGGGCAACCGTGGCACTGGCAAAACCCGCTTTTGCACTTTGGTTGCCCGGCGCATGCAGCAGCGCGGCTTTGATGTTGCCGGAATGCTTTCTCCTGCTCGTTTTGAGGGTACTCTGAAAATCGGTATTGACGCCTTGGATTTACGCAGCAATCAATCCCGTCCTTTGGCTCAGCTTATCGAAACAAACCCTCACTCCGCCACGCAGACAGGCCATTGGGCTTTTGATGATCTGACTCTCGCCTGGGGCGATGGCTGCCTGCGCGCAGCAACCCCCTGTGATTTGTTGA
>DAOQTN010000483.1:0-2601 GCA_035340555.1 Anaerolineaceae bacterium
ATAAGGAGAACTGGATGAAATTCCGCCCCTTCCTGGCAGTTGCCATGTTGGCAATTCTGCTCACCTCATTTCTTACCGCCTGGTCGCCGGCTGCGCCTGTAGCGCTGGTGTCCGAAAAGGTGGCCCCACTCCTGCTGCAGCGCATTGCGGCTGAAGGCCATACGGAATACTACGTCATCATGACCCAACAGGCCGATGTTTCGGCTGCGGCCAACCTGTCCACCAAGCTGGAGAAGACCACCTACGTCTTCAACGCGCTGACCGCCATGGCCGAAAAGACCCAGAAGCCCCTCCTGGTGCAACTGGAAAAAGAAGGCGTATCTTACCAGTCCATGTACATTCAGAACATGATCAAAGTGGACAGCGGCATTACCACCCTCACCTGGCTTTCGGCCCGGCCTGAGGTGGCGAAGATCGTTGTGCCCCCCACCCCCGTCATGGACCCCGTCATCAAAGAAATGACGCCTGAACAAAAGACCAAGGCCATTGAATGGAACATCATCCGCATTGGCGCAGATGATGTCTGGGGCATGGGTTTTGACGGCGATGGACTGGTTGTTGCTTCCAACGATACTGGCGTGGAATATACCCACCCGGCGCTGGTCAATCACTACCGCGGCACCACTGGCCCCGGCACCTATGATCACAACTTTGACTGGTGGGATGGCACCACCGGTTACGATTACCCGCACGACTACGATGGGCACGGTACGCATACCACCGGCACCATGGTTGGTGATGATGGCGTCGGCAATCAGGTGGGCGTGGCTCCCGGCGCACAGTGGATTGCCTGTCCCGGCATTGGCGGCGGCGGCACCGACACGGTGGAATGCTTCGAGTTCTTCCTGTCTCCCTGGGATCTGAACCGTGCCAACGCCACCCCGGCGCTGGCTCCCGATGCCATTAACAACTCATGGTACGACCCTTCTGGTTACGATTACCGCACCATCATTCAAAACCTGAACGCTGCTGGCGTCGCCGTGATCAAATCGGCGGGTAACAATGGCTCGGCCTGTAACAGCATCTCCAACCCTGGCTATGTGCCCGAGATTATCTCCACGGCCAACTTTGCCCAGGGAGATGTCATCTCCAGCAGCTCCAGCCGCGGCCCCAGCAGCTACTATGGCGAAACCATCCTCAAACCTGAGGTGGCGGCCCCTGGCACCAACATCCGTTCGTCGGTTCCGGGCGGCGGATATGAAGGCGGCTGGTCGGGCACCAGCATGGCGGCCCCGCACACCACCGCCCTGATTGCATTGATGTGGCAGGCTGCGCCCTGCATTATGGGCGATGTACCCACCACCAAGACTATCCTGCAGGATACTGCCGATGAGAAGATTGATGCCCAGTGTACTCCGTTTGTAGGCCATCCCAACGATGTCTGGGGCTACGGCATCCTCGATTCAGTCGAAGCGGTCAATACAGCCATTGCCTTCTGCGGCGGCCTGGGCACGCTGGATGGCACTGTGACTGATGCCAGCACCACCAACCCTCTGGAAGGTGTGACCGTCAATGCTGTGGAAACCGGTGGCTTTAACCGCGCTGTAACCACTGACGGCAGCGGCTACTACACGGCTGAACTCATTGAAGGTTCCTACACCGTTACAGCCAGCTTGTACGGCTATGTGACCGCTACCATTACCGATGTGGCCGTAATTGCAGATACGACCACAACTCAGAATATTGCCCTGACCCCGGCAGAAATCTTCACTCTCAGCGGCGTCGTCACCGATGCCGTAAGCACTGCCCCGCTGCAGGCCACCATCACCATTCTGGATACCCCTCTGGCGCCCGTTACCAGCGATCCCGGCACCGGTGCTTACAGCATCGACCTGCCAGCCGGCACCTACACGCTGCGCGCCGAAGCCGATGCGCACATGACACTGGAAATGGAGATCACCATTTCGGCAGATCTGACCCAGAATCTGGCGCTCGAGCCCGTGCCCTGCATCCTGCTGGTGGACGACGATGCTGGCAACAGCTACGAAACCTACTACACCTCTGCCCTGGACGCCCTGGGTCTGGATTATGCCCTCTGGAGCACATCAGGTGGCTCACCAACCTTGGCAGACATGGTCGATTACACCATGGTGATCTGGTTCACCGGCAACGACTACAGCACGACAATCTCCAGTACCGAGGAAGCTGACCTGGCTGCCTATCTGAACCAGGGTGGCAACTTCTTCCTGTCCTCGCAGGATTATCTCTACGATGTCGGTAATTCAACGACCTTTGACACGACCTATTTGCAGATCCAAAGCTTTACCAGCGATGTGAACAAGAACAATCCTGTTGGCGTGGCCGGCGACCCGATTGGCGACGGCTTGGGTGCCTACACCCTGACCGCTCCCAGCGGCTTTGGCACGCTCTACACCGATAACGTGGTAAAGACTGCAACTGCGGGCGTGACCAATCCATTCAAATGGAACGACAACGCATATTTTAACAGCACCAGTTACGACAGTGGCACCTTCAAGACGGTCTTCCTGGCCTGGCCAATCGAGGGGTTGTCGGCGCTGGCTGACCGCCAGGCTGTGTTGAGCGCCGTGGTAGATTTCTTCGGCGGCTGCACCACCTGCGAACCGATCACCAATGCAGATT
>DAOQTN010000484.1:0-2597 GCA_035340555.1 Anaerolineaceae bacterium
GCTTCGGCTTCCCGTTTGGCCTTCTCCTCGGCTTCGCGGCGGGCCTGTGCTTCAGTCTCAAGGGCCCGGGTGATCCTGACGCGCGGCAGTTTCAGTCTCGGGTGATTGGGATAGGCTTCTTCCAGCTCGGCCAGTTGGTCCGCCGCCAGCTGCCATTCCTGGGCTTCCTCCATGTCCTTGAGCGCAGACAAGCCCTCTTCCAGGCTCCAGGTGGGGGTCCTGCCAGTGGTCACTTCAACCACCGGCGGCAGAACGGGACGGCGGGTAGCTGACAGATTGGTTTCAGTGGCCATTTGCCCGGCAACGTTCAACTGCAGGCTCTGCAGTGCCGTCCGGAAGGCCCCCATGTCTGCAAAACGCGCCGCCGGATCCTGGGACAGGGCCTGACGCACCAGCGCGCTCAAATCATCCGGCCAGTCACCCGGCAGCTGCGGCCCCTCCAGCAGATGCTGCTGCATCACCGCCGGCGGCGTCGGCCCCCCAAACAACCTCCGACCCGTCAACATCTCCACCACCACACACCCCAGCGAGTACTGGTCAGCGGCCGGGGTCGCCGGCTGCCCCCGCCAGATCTCAGGCGCAATGTAGGCCGGGGTCCCCATCAACGCTCCGGTCTTCGTGCCAACACTGCCCGCCTCCATCGCCCGGACCAGACCAAAATCGGTCAGCACCGCCCCCTCCTTCGGACTGATCATGATGTTTTGGGGCTTGATATCCCGGTGCACCAGGGCATTCTCATGGGCAAAGACCAGCGCATCGCTGATCTGGCACAGATACTTCAGCGCTTCATGCCAGCCCAGCGGACCCTGGCTTTCCAACAGCCGGTCCAGGGTCTGCCCCTCAATAAACCGCATGGCCAGGAAATAGCGCCCATCCAGTTCCCCCAGATCCCAGACCCAGGCAATCTGTGGATGGATCAGGTTGGCGCCCGTCCGGGCTTCCTGCAGAAACCGGGCCACCGCCTCTTCATCGGACAGAAAAGCCCCCTTGAGCAGTTTCAGTGCCACAGAGCGCCGCAGCACGGTGTCCACCGCCCGGTAGACCTCGGCATAGGTGCCTCGGCCAATCAGTTCTTCAAGCTTGTACTTGCCCAAACTGGTCATCCGGTTTTCCTCAACTCCCGCCACCAGTATGCCCCCAACAGTATGGGGCTACTACGTTTACCCGCCTGACGGTAATTCTCGCCTTCGGGTTGATTATCCCACCCTCATTATATCCCTTTTTCTGCAGAGCGGTCGCCGTCAGGCAGCAGATTTTTGGGGCGTTTCAAAGCGCAACTGACAGGCGGCCATTTGCTAATGAAGCCCATAAGCCACTGGTTGTTCCACCAGGCGGCAATCAGATTCCAGGTATTGTTTTTATTGGCATCGGTTCATTCAATAGCCACATCTCATATCCTGTACCCGACGATCACTTTGCCATATCAAGATTTTTCGCCGGAGTCTAAATGGTCCTCTCGCTATATACATGAACTAGCTACGGTTTGGCTGACACCAAACCCACCGAGGATGGTCACCTGTTGTTGAGGCTTTTTACGCCATTGATAAGGATGACGATGCAAATTCCAGTATTTCAGAGCTTCGTTCAACGACGAAGTCAGTTCGTCAAGGTTTTCAAACCGGCGTCCTTTGAGCGCCAGGGAACGGAGTTGCTTCCACCAGGGTTCGATCAGGTTCAACCAACAGGCGTACTTGGGGATGAACTGAATCTGAATTTCGGGCCAGGCGGCCAAGGCGAGCCTCACCTGTTTACTGGTATGGGTTGTCAGATTATCTTCAATCAACAACCAGCGATCAGCAGGGAATTGCAGAATGACCTGCTCCAAGAGTTGGATATGGGATGCACTATCTCGCCCTGGGCTCATCAGGATCATCGCTTGCCCGGTGGCCGGCTCAAACGCGCCATGCACCCACAGCTTGCCGCGCCGGCCATAGTCCGGCTCAAAGGTGGCCCGGTTGGGTCCCAGCACCCATTCCTCGCCAGGGTAGGTCTTGACCGCAATCGGCCCCAACTCATCCAGGCAAATCACCCGGGTACGCTCCGGCGGAGACAGGTAAGCCGCTATGATGCTCCCCTTTTTTCCACGAACTCCGGGTCGTGGTGCTCGGCATCATGGAACCAGCTCTGTTGTCGTTTCCATTCCAACCCCTCGGCTGCCAGCCATTCCCAGATCGTGGAGTCAGACAGATGCACCCCCTGGCGTTCTTCGAATGCTCGCTGTAAGCGCTCCAGTGTCCATAACTCGTGGGGATATCCCAATGTGCGTGGTTTTTGGATTGCCAGGGCAATCAAGGCGCTCCGAACTTCAGGTTTATGGGTCGGTTGCCGTCCCGGCCGAGGTTGGTCTTCTAATCCGGGCAGACCCTTCTCATTGAACCGCTTGACCCATTCCGGCCCCATCGCACTACTCTTGAAACCCGCTTTGAAGCCGGCTTCGGTGGCATGCAATTCTGGATCAGTATGCATCAATGCAATTATTCGCGCTCGCTGCACCAACCGGATCGGTTCTTTTCGAGAAGCTGCCAACCGCTTGATTGCAATGACTTCCTCGGTTGTTAAAGTACGCAGTTTGATTGGTTTTCGCATTCAGCCCTCCT
>DAOQTN010000485.1:0-2596 GCA_035340555.1 Anaerolineaceae bacterium
TGTGCTGCAAGCCCGGCTGCTCAGCCGGGTGGTGGCGGGGGTGTTTCTGGGGGGACAAAATTTGTCCCAGGTTCAACCCCTGCTGGGGCTGCTGGGGGGGGTGATTCTGCTGCGGCTGCTGGCCGCGGTGGGCAGCGATTTGAGCGCCGGGGCGGTGGCGGTGCGGGTGAAAAACACCTTGCGCGAGCTGCTGCTGCGCCGCTGGTTCGAACGCGGCCCGGTCGGGGCCGAACAATCCGCCGGGGCAACCACCGGCGAGGTCACCACGGCCGCCATCCAGGGGGTGGAGGCGCTGGAGGCCTATTTCAGCCAGTACCTGCCCCAACTGGTGCTGGCGGCGTTGATCCCCCTGGCCATTTTGGGGGTGGTCTTCCCGCTGGACTGGCTCTCCGGCCTGGCCCTGCTGGTGACTGCGCCGCTGATCCCCTTCTTCATGCGCCTGATTGGTGCGGCCTCCCAGGAGGCCACCCGGCGCCAGTGGCTGTCCCTGGGGCGGTTGGGGGCCGTGTTTTTGGACACCCTGCAGGGCCTGGCCACCTTGAAGGCACTGGGCCGCAGCCAGGATCAAACCCGGAAAGTGGCCGCTGCCGCCGAGTCCTACCGCCTGAACACCCTGCAGGTGCTGCGGATCACCTTTCTCTCGGCCCTGGTGCTCGAACTGGTTGGCACCATCAGCACGGCGGTGGTGGCGGTGGAGATCGGGCTGCGGCTGCTGTACGGCCGGATTGAATTTGAGCAGGCTTTTTTTGTGCTGCTGCTGGCGCCGGAGTTTTATCTGCCGCTGCGCCAGTTGGGGCTGCGGTTCCATGCCGCCATGACCGGGATTGCCGCGGCCGGGCAAATTTTCAGTTTACTTGCCCTGCCGGTCCCGGAACGCGCTGCGGTCACCCTCCCCGGGAGCGCCTTTGGGACGGAGCCGGTGGAGATCCGTTTTGATGGAGTGGGATATACCTACCCCGGCCGCTCCCAACCGGCGGTGGCTGATCTGACCTTCACGCTGCCGGCGGCCGGGATGATGGCCCTGGTCGGGCCCAGCGGGGCCGGCAAGAGCACAATTGTCAACCTGCTGCTGGGGTTCATTCAACCCGCGGCCGGCCGGATTCTGCTCAACGGCCGGTCCCTGGCAACCGTTGATCTGGCAGCCTGGCGCGACCGGATTGCCTGGGTGCCCCAGCAGCCGCATTTGTTTCATGACACGTTTGAGGCCAATATCCGCCTGGCCAATCCGGCTGCCACACCGGAGGATGTCCGGCGCGCCGCACGCCAGGCGGGCCTGGCGGATTGGATTGAGAGCCTGCCGCAGGGCTATGAAACCCCGATTGGGGAAGCGGGTGCCCGCCTGTCCACGGGCCAGGCCCAGCGGCTGGCCCTGGCCCGGGCCTTTCTGCGCCCGACCCCGCTGTTGATCCTGGACGAACCCAGCGCCCACCTGGATCCAGCCCTGGAGGCCTGGCTGGAACAGTCCCTGCGGGCGCTCTGTGCCGGGCGCACGGTGCTGGTCATCGCCCACCGCCTGACGACCATCCAGCGGGCCGACCGGATCCTGTTCCTGGCCGACGGGCGGCTGACCGAGTCCGGCACTCACCCCGAACTGCTTGCTGCCGGCGGGGCTTATGCCGCGCTGCTCGCGGCCTACCAGGGGGCGCCATGACGATCATCCGGCGCCTGCTGGGCTTCCTGCGGCCGTTTACCGGCCAGGTGCTCCTGTCCATCCTGCTGGGAGTGGCCACCATTGCCGGTGCCATCGGCCTGCTGGGTACCTCGGCCGACCTGATCGCCCGGGCCGCACTGCATCCTTCGATTGCCGCCCTGCAGGTGGCCATTGTGGGGGTGCGCTTTTTTGGCATCTCCCGCGCCGTCTTCCGTTACCTGGAGCGGCTGGTTTCACACTCGGTGAATTTCCGCCTGCTGGCCCAGCTGCGCACCTGGTTCTACCAGGCTGTGGAACCCCTGGCGCCGGCCCGGCTGACCGATTACCAGGGCGGTGATCTGCTGTCCCGGGCGGTGGGCGACATTGAGACTTTGGAAAATTTCTATGTCCGGGCGGTGGCCCCACCGCTGGTGGCCAGCCTGGTCAGTTTGGGCATGAGCCTGTTTGTGGGCGGCTTCCACCCGGCCCTGGGACTGCTGTTGGCGGGTGGACTGCTGGTTTCGGGCATCGGGGTGCCGGTGGTGACCCGGATCCTGGCGCGCCAACCCGGCCGCCGTCTGGTGGCGGAACGGGCCCGCCTCTCCGCCGCGGTGGTGGACGGCCTGCAGGGGCTGCCGGAACTGCTGCTGTACAACCGGACGGCGGATGCGCTCGATCTGATTCAGCAAACCGGCCGGGCCATGGGGGCCTCGCAGCTGCGCCTGACCTGGGCCGGTGCCCTGGCCAATGCCCTCAATCTGGGGCTGATGTTGCTGACCCTGGTGGGGGTGCTTTGGCTGGCCATTCCGCTGGTCGCTGCGGCGGAACTGCCCGGGGTGCTGCTGGCGGTTCTGGTGCAGCTGACCCTGGCCAGTTTTGAAGCCGTCCTTCCCCTGGCCGGCGCGGCCCAGCATCTGGAAAGTGCCCTGGAGGCGGGGCGGCGCCTGTTCACCCTGGCCGCCGAGC
>DAOQTN010000486.1:0-2594 GCA_035340555.1 Anaerolineaceae bacterium
AACGTGGCGGGGTTCATCGTCCCAGCCCCGACCTGGTGATTGTAGGGCTGCCAGATCAGGCAGCCGTAATCGGCCCAGAAATGCTGCAGAGCAAGAATCATGGATTGAAAATCAAGTGGTTGCGACATGGCGTACTCCCGAGTCAAATTGCGAACAGGCAAATTATACCGTTAAAGCAGGGCAAGCCAGGCGTCTGGTTTCGCGGCTCATTGGGAATTCCTGCGGCATCCGCCAGGGATGGGGTATTTTTTCAAGACCCACTTTGTTTGATCGCCAGTTCGGGAATGTGTCACGACAACGCCCAGAGAGCCGGTTTCGCTCGGCCCATCTCTCGCCCCCTGGGCTAAAAGACTGCCCGGCTGCGGCCCGGGCGGCCGTCGGAGCAGAGGGTGGCACAGGACGGCTTTGTCCGCCCGATCCTTGTGGCTGGGGTCGGCTGATGGATCTGAATTGGCCTGCCCAAATGGTTGAATCGAGGCAGCCGGATCTGCGCGGTCAGTTCTGGGTGGGCCGGGCAGTACGGCCGTTCCGGTGCGCAAAGGGGGCGGGCCGGAAAATTAGCGGGCCAGGATGGGCAGCCCCAGACGAAAGGCGGGGCCGAACTGCAGCTGGTAAAGCACATTGCTGCCGGCGAGATTGGGATCAAGCGGCTGCACGTTGAGCAAATAGTCACCCGCGTCAGGCGGCAGCCAGCGCAGAACGGTGCCCTGGCCCAGCCGCGGGGAGGTCGCGGTCAGACCCAGGGGAGTGCCGTCAATCGTGTACAATTCCAGGGTGACGGCGGCTCCACCAGAAAGCGAGCGGGCGGTAATCAGTAGTGCCTCACCTGCCGGCAGGTCCTCCAGCAGCACCCAGTCGGCATCAGCCGGGCCGCACAGCGAGTGCTCCTGCCTCTGGCCAGAGAACAAACTGACCGCTCCGGCGGCGGCATCATCGCCATCCTCGTGAGCATCACCGCTGCAGTCGGCTGCCGTTGTCGTACTGGCACCGGCATCCCAGGTTTCCATATTGCCGGCCTGGTCCACCGCCCGCAGCCTGAAGGCCGCCTCCTGGGCCAATCCCACCTGCACCCAAGTGCTTTGCTGCGCGGCCGGCAGATTGGCGGCAACCACCTGCCAGGCGCCACCATTCAGACTGCTTTCCAGTTCGTAATGATCAATACCAGTTTCCGGATCGCTGCCGCTCCAAGACAGTTGGATGGCTGAACCCGGATACGGCGTGACCAGTGGATCCAAGGTTGAGACCGGTGGGCTGCTGTCGATGGCCAACCCCATATGCCAGTCAGCCCGGCTGCTGCCATCGGCCGCACTGGCGCGCACAAAAAACGAACCACCCGCCAGCACCCCGACCAGGGCCGGGTCCACCGTCCAGGCGTAACCATCACTGCCATCACTGTCCACCCCCAGCAGCTGCCAGGTGATGTCCGGCCAGCTGGCCGGAGGCAGCCAGTAGAAGGCCACCCCACCGATGCCGCCGGGGTGGGACGCGGCGGCCCGGATTGTGAAGGCCTGGTCGGGGATATACCAGCCGGGTTCCAGGACCACCAGGTGCGGTGGGGTGCCGCAGCTGGCTCGGTAGAATGCCATGCGCAGACCGGGCAGATTGCGGCTGATGTTACCCTCATAATCCGTCACCTCCAGCGCCAGATCCAGCGGACCCGCCGGAGTATTGGCGGCACACAGGTCAATCGGGGTAGTGAAAGGCGTGGTGCTGAAGGGCGTGGTCAGGTCGTGCCAGCCGCCATCCCAGCGGCCCAGCACCTGAATGGCGGTCACTGCCAGTTCATCACTGGCTTCGCCGCTGAGCGCAAAGGTGGTGTCCACCAGGCTGCCGGGCAGTGGAGTGTTGATGCTGCCCTGCGGCGGGAACGCGCCCCAGTTGCCCGAAATGTACCAGTCGCCGGCCACGCATTCGGTTCCCCAGCCAGGCCAGTTGGCCGCCTCATAACAGGTGCGCGGCCGCCCGTCGTTAACCGGGACATCGTCAAAGGTGATGTCCACCGAAGGCCCCCAATAGCTGCTGGTGAAATAGGTGAACACGTGAAAATGGAGATGGTGACCGGTGGAATATCCGGTATCATCGACGTTGCCGATGAACTGACCCTGCAGGATCGGGGCGCCCCGGTGCTTCAGCGCGGCCGGAATGCTGCCCTGGGCCAGGTGCAGATACAGTTGGTAGGTCGTGGGGCTGGTGGAGGTATCCCGAATGACCAGATAATTGGAACAGTTGGGATTGTAATTGGCGCAGCCGTCATAGTAGACCCAGCTTTCGCCGCCCCGGGCCGCCAGCAGGGGGAACATGGTGCCGTCAGCAAAGTCATAAGCGTACCAGCAGTGCCAGTAATTGGCACAGGAATTGTAGACATAGACATGTCCAATGCTGCCCTCCAGCAGCTTGGCCAGGCCACCCGCCCAGGGTAGTTTATAGCCGCCAATCACCATCGGCGCGGCTTGGACCGGGGACCCGGCCGCGGCATTGAGAAAATTCTGGCGCAAATCTGCACTGATCAAGGCCTCCGGCACCGCGGCCAGCTGCCGGGACCAGTCGGGGTCTGCCGGCAGACTAAGCTGCCAGGCCCGGACCGGGTCCGGTCG
>DAOQTN010000487.1:0-2593 GCA_035340555.1 Anaerolineaceae bacterium
GTTTGATTTCTACAACTACACCGACACCAGCGCGACCACCGATAACTACATCCGTTACAACCGGCTGCACAACATCCTGCCGGCCCAATATGGGGTCGGGGTCCTGGTTTACAACAACTTCTATGCTGAAATCAGCGACAACGTGATGACAGCCGTGCGTGTGGGCGTGCAAACCGGCAACTACTCCCGGGCCAACCCGGGCACCACTGCCGCGATCAGCAACAACAGCATTGAGACCAGCAAACGGGGCATCTTCCACAACCTGGCCTACAGCAATGCCTCCCCCTTCACCATCAGCGGCAACACCTTCACGGTGCTTGATGCGCCCACCGAAACCCGCTGGGACGCCATCATGCTGTCTTCGCTGCAGGGCAGTGTCAATGCCATTGTCATGGACAATGTCATCACCGTGGCGGATGTGACCCAACCCACCGTCGGTTACCAGATCTGGAACACCCCGACCACCGCCCTGCTGGCCATTTCCGGCGGCAGTGTGAGCGGCGCGGACTATGGGGTCTGGGTTAACAATTACGATGGGTACGGATCCAATGCCGACGATACCTCGATCACCCTGGTGGGGGTGCAGATCTCCGATGCCTCCCTGGCCGGGGTCTATGTCCTGGATAACCCCGCGGAAGCCGACGGGGACCCCGTGACGGCGACCCTGCTTAACGGGGTGGTGCTGGACAACTGCACGACCGGCATTTGGGCCTCCGGGCCGCAGGCCACGGTCATCTCCAGCGGCAATCTGATCCAAAACAATACCACCGGGGCGCTGGTTGAAGGCGATGCGGTGGTGACCATTGCCAATAACAGCCTGACCGGCAACACCACTGCCATCACCAACACCGGTGCGCTCCTGGTCAACGCCTCCAGCAACTGGTACGGCACGGCTGAGGCTGCGGCTGTGGCTGGATTGGTCAGCGCGGGGGTCGACTACACTCCCTGGCTGAACTCCGGCACCGATACCGGCGCCGCAGCCGGCTTCCAGGGCGACTTTACCTACCTGAATGTTGACGACGACAGCCCGCAAGCCGGGTCGGTCGGCCGCATTCAGGAAGGCGTCAATCTGGCCACCGCCGGGGGAACGGTCTATGTCTGGGCCGGTACCTATCCCGAGCAGGTGACCATCACCAAGGATCTCGCCCTGCTGGGTGAAGATCAGGCGACCACCATCATCCAGGCCTTTGCCAATATGCCCGTCTGCTTCACCACAGCCGCAGCCAATCGCCCGATCGTCTGCGTCATGGATGCGGTGGCAACCATCGATGGCTTCACCATTGATGGGTTGGGACTGGGCAACTCAAACAACCGCTTCGAGGGTGTGGCCCTGCGCAATGCCGGCGGCACCATCCAGAACAACATCATCCGGGACATTCGCGACGAACCCTTCAGCGGGGCCCAGCATGGTGTGGCGGTTTATGCCTACAATACCAATGGAACCCCCTACACCATTCACGTGCTTGACAACGTGATCACCGGGT
The DNA here is from genome assembly GCA_035340555.1 of Anaerolineaceae bacterium. Lineage (GTDB taxonomy): Bacteria > Chloroflexota > Anaerolineae > Anaerolineales > Anaerolineaceae > JAGOFZ01. The sequence goes on from DAOQTN010000487.1 coordinate 1,485, forward strand.
TCCAGAAAACCGCCATTGCTCTCAATACGGACGCGGTCACACCCGAAACCGTTGATATTCAGCGCAACACCATTACCGGTGCCGGTGCGACTACGGTAACCGCCCAAAACGGCATCCAGGTCTGGTCAGAGCCAGGCAGCGGTCTGGTGGCTGACAACACCATCAGCGGCATCGCTTATGACGGCCTCAATTGGGTTGCCACCAGCATCCTGAACTACTATGCCGATCTGGACATCACCGGCAATACCGTTACCGATGCCCATCTGGCGATCTACAATATCGATGGCGGCGGCTTGATCGCTGACAACGATCTCACCATCATCAAGACCGCGACCTACCCCTATGCGTATGGCATTGTGGCAACGGATCCGCCGCAAGCCATCCCATCGCCGTTCGATCCCCAGGCCCGACCAGATAACCAACTGACCGGAAACGGGACCAATGCGCTGCTGGGCGTTGAAGTGGCCAACAATGTGGTCACGTTCAACGGAACTGACAAAACCGGAACCACCGCCATCGAGGCGGATGCAGCCTATGGTCCGAACGACCTGGCATTGAATGTCCATGATAATATCGTGACCGGGTTTGAATACGGTCTGGTATTCTATCAATGCGACCCGGCAACGAGCACCACCTGCGACACGGGCGTGTTCACCGCGATTTCAGCCAACCACAACGACCTGGTGGGCAATGCCATGGGTATCTACCTGGGCGGGCCCATCCCGGCGGCTGTCGTTCCCACCATCCACCACAACCGCATCTTCGGCGACGGAGCGGTCGGCCTGTACAACGATCTGGCCGTGAGCGTGACCGCCGAGAACAACTGGTGGGGCTGTAACGAAGGCCCAAGCACGGTTGCCGTTCCCACAGATTGCGACAGTATCGAAGGTCTGGTGGACGCCGATCCCTGGCTTATGCTTTCATCAACCTTTGAGCCCCTGGCCATGGTTGTTGGCGGCGAAGGCACGCTGGATGCGGACCTGATCTTCAACTCGGCCGCCGCCGATACCTCCGCGGACGGCTTTGTGCCCGACACCACCCCTGCGGTCTTCACTGCCACCAACGGCACCTTTGCCCCGGCGGCCGGCACCTTCCTCAGCGGCATCACC
>DAOQTN010000488.1:0-2584 GCA_035340555.1 Anaerolineaceae bacterium
ATAGGCGCGGGGGTCGAGCTCCTCCGGTTTTTCCATCAGCACCTTGCGAATAGCGCCGGTCATAGCCATGCGATTGTCGGTGTCCACATTGATTTTGCGCACGCCGTTGCGGATGCCTTCCTGGATTTCGGCCACCGGCACGCCCCAGGTCTGTTTCATAGCGCCACCAAACTTGTTGATGATGTCCTGCAGCTCCTGCGGCACAGAAGAAGATCCGTGCATCACCAGGTGGGTGTTGGGCAGACGTTTGTGAATTTCTCGCACGCGATCCATGGCGAGGATTTTACCATCCGGCTTGCGGGTGAATTTATAAGCCCCATGGCTGGTGCCGATGGCGATGGCCAGGGCATCCACTTTGGTCAGCTCCACAAATCGCTCTGCCTCTTCGGGAGAGGTCAGCAGTTCATCGTGGCTCAGGGTTCCCTCAAACCCGTGTCCGTCTTCCTTATCCCCTTTGCCGGTTTCCAGTGAGCCGAGGCACCCCAGTTCACCTTCGACCGAAACGCCGAAGGCATGGGCCACATCCACCACCCGACGGGTCACCGCGACGTTGTAGTCAAAGTCCGCCGGGGTCTTGGCGTCCTCTTTCAAAGAGCCGTCCATCATGACGGAGGTAAACCCGTTTTTAATGGCGGAGAAGCAGGTTTCCGGACCGTTGCCATGGTCCTGGTGCAGAACCATGGGAATATGGGGGTACAACTCCACAGCGGCCCTCATCAGGCCCACCAGATACTTGTCCTGGGAATAGGAGCGGGCGCCACGGGAGGCCTGGATGATAACCGGGCTGTCGGTCTCTTGTGCTGCTTCCATAATCGATTGAATTTGTTCCATGTTATTAACATTAAACGCCGCTACGCCGTAGTTGTGTTCGGCCGCATGGTCCAACAGGACTCGCAAAGGAATCATAGCCATCGGGGGTGTCCTTCCCTTTTCTCAACAAAAGCGGGACCCAACCATTGAGCCCACAGGTTTGGAATCGTCCTTGGATCTATAATCCTGAAACGGGCATTAGACAAGAAAAGACGGGGTTTATAAACGAAGAAAGCCCCCAGATGGGGGCTTTCTTACAGCGAATGACCGGCTATTCGGAAGATTTAGCGACAATTCACCCGGGCCGCGCCGACCGCACCGTTGGGTGCCACCGGGCCCCAGAACTGCCGGGTTTGGTTGATAGCAAATTCGTGGGCTGGGGATAGGTTACCACCACACACCACGTTGTTGGCGTTGGCACCGGTAGTTGCACGGGCCGTAAAGTTACCAACAGCACCCGTGGAGGCGTAACCGTAACGGGGAACCGCTCCGGCGCAGGGGTCAATGGTAAAACCCAGCGTAACAGCTCCGGCAGGAGGGGTACATTGCAATGCATTCGTTGACGTCCGGCCATAGTTGGTAAACGCCACGTAGGTGTTGTTTTCCAACGAATGAGACTCCTGTAGGGTATAAACGTGGTTCAACATGTTTTTGGCTTCAGCCATCCGGGCTTTGGCTTGGAACTGTTGAAAGCGCGGAACCGCCAGGGTTGCCAAAACCCCGATGATACCCACCACAATCATCAATTCCACAAGCGAGAAGCCGCCTTCTTTGTTTGCTGACAGGTGTTTCCAAGCTTTCATAAACCTATGCTCCTATATCACCAAGGTAAATAATCGGGGACAACTCTAGGCCGATTTTTTTGACTGCGCCTTCAACTAAGGCAATTATCGGCTGCAATTTTCTGGGTCTTGAGTTCTTTTTAATTAAAATTATAACCCACGGTAATTTCAAAAGAAACGGGGGGTATTTACGGCGATAATATAGAGGGCAAAAACACGGTTCTTTCGGACATTGCCAAAACCGATAATAAATTCGGGAATTAAACGCTGATTTACAGCGCCAGATCACGGGATCTTTTTCAGCTGATCAATCTCCCGCTGCATGCCACCGGAAAGGATGGGGAAACGACACCAGGTCTTGGGGTCGAGGCTTTCATCATCCAATTGAAACCCCGGCGCATAACGCTCCCGTTTCCACTGATTGCGGCACCAAAGCTGTAAAAATCGGATCAGGTAGTTCGCCAGCTGTTTACGGGTAAAATCCGGGAATTCCCGTTCCAGGATCGGCACCATATCGAGAGGATCCAAGCGATCACGGATCCATAACTTCTCGATGCGGGACAGCAGGGGGTAAGGCATTAAGTCCTTTTCATCCTGCTGTTGCGCGGTAGGAGGACGCAACTCTGCGGTGGGAATCTGCACATTGACCTTTTGAAGAGCCGGTAGCGGTCCGAGACCAACAGCGCAATCCTTTTCCGCCCACACCAACCACTGCCGCAGAAAGTGTTTGTCGATCCCCGCCAACGGGACCAGTCCTCCAGCAGTGTCCCCATCCATGGTGGCGTATCCCACCGCCACTTCACTGCGATTGCTGGTGGCCACCAGCAGCGCCTGCTGAAGATTGGCCAGCATCCAGATCATGGGGGCACGGGCACGGGCTTGAATATTTTGCAGCGCCACATCATCCTGGTCCCAGGTCAAAGGACGTCCCAAGGCTTCTTCCGCCTCGGCGCGGTAGGCCGCCACCACCGGTTGCACATCGATTCGATGGT
>DAOQTN010000489.1:0-2580 GCA_035340555.1 Anaerolineaceae bacterium
CCTGACCTTGTCCCTGACCGAGAGCAACCTCCGGGTGGAGCCGGCGCCCCCCACTGCCGCCGCCACCCTGGGCCCGGCGGGAGAGACCCTGACCGTGCCCCCCCTGCTGCCGCCCACGCCCGCAGAACCCGGTTCCAGTCCAACCCCCTGGCCGCTGCCGGCCCAGCCCACCCCGCTGCCGATTTGCCTGCCACCCCAGGGTTGGCTTCAGTACACGGTCCAACCTGGCGACACCCTGGCCGGCCTGGCCGGGCAGCATCAGATTGGGATTGAGCTGCTGCGCAGCGCCAACTGCCTGTTATCCGACGATCTGCTGCCCTACACCTACATTTACCTGCCGCCCGGGCAGCCGCTGATCAGCTCCACCCCCACCCTGACCGCCATCCCCTGCGGGGCTCCGGCGGGCTGGGTTCAAATCACCCTGAGTGCCGGCGACACCCTCTACAGCTTGAGCCGGGAATACAACATCACCATCTATCAGCTGCAGCAGGCCAACTGCATGGGCTACAGCACCCGGCTGTATGCCGGTTCCAAATTCTGGGTGCCCAACGTGCCCACCCGCACACCGACCGCCACCGAACCGCCGGCCGCCAGCGCCACGCCGCCCCTGCCCACGCCGACCGCCACCGTGCCCTCGATTGGCGGCGTCACCCTGGTTCCACAGACCGATGCCCGCTCAGGAGATCCGGGCACCACCATCACCTATACCCTGACCCTGACCAATACGGGCAATTTCAGCGACAGCTACACCCTGAGCGCGGCCGGAGCAAATTGGACCAGCACGATCAGCCCGGGCGGGATTGGCCCGCTGGCCGCGGGGGCCTTCCAAACCCTGACCGTCTCCGTCAGCATCCCGGCCGCTGCCGCCGGCGGCAGCACGGACATGGTGACCATCACCGCCACCTCCCAGGCCAACGGGGCCGTCAGCGCCGCGGCGGTGCTGACCACCACCGCCAACAATCTTGCCAGCTATGGGGTCACCCTGAGCCCGGCCGCCGCCGCACAATCCGGCACCCCGGGCAGTGCTGTGACCTACATCCTGACACTGACCAACACCGGAACCGTCCCGGACACCTTTGACCTGAGCCTCTCCGGCGCAGCCTGGACGACGACGGTCCCGCCGACCGGCGGGCCGCTGAACGCGGGAGCCAGCCAGGAGATCACGGTCACGGTCAACATTCCCACCGACGCGCCAAATGGCGCCAGCGACACCGCCACCATCAGCGCCGTCTCGCAGGGGGACCAAACGGTGGCCGCGACCTCGGTGCTGACCACCACCGCCGCGGTCAAAATTGGGGGGAAACAACCGGCCCCGGTCCGACAACTTGGAACAATTCCTGCAACCAGAGCGTCTCATAATACAGCAACGCGAGTGGCGCTTTAACCGCGCCCCACGCGAAACCAAAAACAGACAGGATTGACGCGCGCTATGACCAAAATTTCCAAACCCATTCTTTGGGGTTGTCTTGTCATCCTCCTGGCGATGATGGCCTGCAATTTTCCGATTCAACCCGCCTCCCAGTCCGGCAATCCGGTCTGGAGCAGCAACCCGAATGCCACCGTCACCCCGACCCCCTTCCAGCCCATGCCCCCCACCCCCGCCGGGCAGGACAATCTGATCATCCTGCCCACCGTGGCTGCAGGCCAGCTGCCCCCCAACGCCACCCCGATTCCGCCGGGCACCCAGAACCTGATCAAGATCCTCATTCTGGGCTCGGACATGCGCCAGACCCTGGACTACCGCACGGATGTCTTCATGCTGCTGCTGATCAATCCTCAAACCGGGACGCTCAGCGTGGTGTCCTTTCCGCGGGATTTGTATGTCGAGATGCCCGGCTTTGGCACTGACCGCATCAACACCGCCATGGAATACGGCGGCTTTGAACTGGCCGCCGCCACCCTGGAATACAATTTCGGCATCCGGCCGGATTACTACATGCTGACCAATTTCCGCGGCTTCACCGCAATTGTGGACAACCTGGGCGGGATTGATGTCAATGCGGCCTACAATCTGACCGACGAATGCAAGCTGCCCCAGGCCTATGGGGGATACTGCTCAATGGGCCCGGGCTGGGTGCATATGGATGGACAGACCGCCTTGTGGTATGTCCGCTCCCGGTACTCCACCTCGGATTTTGACCGGGGCCGCCGCTCCCAGGAGGTCATGGAAGCCCTGTTCAACCGTCTGATGAGCCTGGACGCGGTCAGCCGGATCCCGGAGCTCTATCAAATCTACCAGCAGAACGTTGACACCAATATCCCGCTGGACACGGTGGTGACCCTGGGAACGCTGGCCCCCAATCTGGCCACCGATCCCACCCGGATCCACCGCTATGCCATCGGTTCCGGGGAGGTCTACCCCTACATGACCCCGGGCGGCGCCGCGGTGCTGCTGCCAAACTTCGAAGCCATCCAGAGCGTGCTGCAACAGGCCATTCTGGCGCAGTAACGCCCCCCGCTTGCACCAGCCACCAGGCTGGAGCGGCGCGGGGCCTCGGCACGACCGTGTTGCCGCGCCGCCACGTCGCCCTGCCACTGCATCGCCCGGCCAACGTACCGCCCTGCCACTGCATCGCCCGG